>SCRB01000247.1 GCA_004299545.1 Rhizobiaceae bacterium | reverse complement strand
AAACCCTGTCACCGATTCGGATTGCCGATATTCGGCTTGAGGCTCCGGTCCCGCGTCCGCATCGCAATATCTTCTGCGTCGGCAAGAATTATCACGAGCATGCGCATGAATTCGCCAGAAGCGGTTTCGATTCTTCGGCCGCCGCCGGCGCGGTGCCGAAGAAGCCGATCATCTTCTCGAAAGTGCCCGAAACGGTCGTCCCGGCGGGAAGCGAGGTGCGCATCGACACGACCGTCACCCAGGCTGTCGACTACGAGGCGGAGCTTGCCGTCATCATCGGCAAGGGCGGCCGCGGAATAAAGGCCGCCGACGCCTACGGTCATGTCTGGGGCTATACCATCGTCAACGACGTGACGGCGCGCGACCTGCAGGGGCGCTACAGCCAATGGCTGATCGGCAAGTCGCAGGATGGCTTTTGCCCGATGGGGCCCTTCGCCGTCACCCGCGACGAACTCGATATTTCGGACACGATGATTTCATGCCATGTCAATGAGGAACTGCGCCAGCAATCGAATACGAAGCTTCTGATCTTCGACATACCGACCATCATCGAGACGCTGTCGGCGGGCATCACGCTGATGCCGGGCGACATCATCGCCACCGGCACGCCCGCCGGCGTCGGCATCGGCTTCGATCCGCCGAAATATCTGAAGGGCGGCGATGTCGTCCGCATCGAAATCGGCGGCATCGGCGTGCTCGAGAACCGGTTCGTGGAGTGGCGGGCATGACGACGGTTCGCCTGTCGGGAATGACGCTCGAAACGGAGGGAGAGGGAACGCCCGTGGTCATGATCCACGGGCTCGGCGGCACTTCGAACAGTTTCCAGCCGCTCGTTTCCGCGCTGTCCGACTTCCGCGTCGTCCGGCCCGACCTGCCGGGCGCGGGGCGGTCGCCGACGCCGCCGCAAAAGATCTCGGTGGAGAGCCTGGCCGACGCGCTCGCCGACGCCGCCGGGCATCTCGGCGTCGAACGCGCCCATCTCGTCGGCCATTCCTTCGGAACGCTGGTCGCACAGCATCTCGCCGCGCGTCATCCCAGGCTCGCCGCCAGCCTGACGCTGTTCGGGCCGATCGTCGAACCCCAGGATGCCGCGCGCGAGCGGCTCAAGGCGCGCGCCGTCACGGCCCGGCACGAGGGCATGGCGTTCATCGCCGACCAGTTGATCGACGGTTCGCTGTCCGGCGCCACGCGGGCCGACAATCCGCTCGCCGTCGCCTATCTGCGCGAAACCCATATGCGCCAGGACAGGGAAGGCTTCGCCCGCTCCTGCGAAGCGCTGGCCGGCGCGGAGAAGGCCGAGCATCGGCTGATCGACTGTCCGGCGCTCATCGTTACCGGCGACGAGGACGGCGTCGGCCCGCCGAGTGTCGCGCGCGACCTCGCCGGCCGGCTGAAAAACGCCCGCTCGGTGATCCTTGACCGCTGCGGGCACTGGACGCCGATCGAAAGACCGCGGGAATGTGCCAGACTGCTGGGCGAATTCCTCAGGGGAATAGCGGCCTGATACGGATGGTGGCGCCGGCGGGAGGCGGCTGGCGATACGGGAGGAAGTTGAGATGGCTGACGACTGGAACGGTGTGAACGGAAACGGTTCCGTTCTCTTCACCAATGTGCGGGTCCTCGATGCGACGGGCGAATATCCCTATACCGGCGAGGTGCTCGTGCAGGGCAACCGCATCAAGCAGATCACGCGCGGCTCCTCGCGCTTCGGATCGCCGTCGCCAATGGGCGGGGTGACGACGATCGACGGCATGGGCGCGACCCTGATGCCGGGATTGATCGATGCCCACCTGCATCTGTCCTGGAACAACGCGCCCGGCATCGATCCCATCCAGATGATGGAACTCGAGGAACACATGCTGGTCACGATGGAGATGGCCAAGCTCGTGCTCGATGCCGGGTTCACCGGCGGCAGGGGAGCCGCGGCCGCCAAGCCGAGGCTTGATGTGGTGGCGAAGAAGTTTATCACCCAGGGCCGGTTCCCGGGGCCGCGCTATCTTGCCGCCGGCCCCGAGATCACGACGGTGGGCGGCCTTGGCGATGCCGCGCCCTCGCACATTCCGCATGAGGGGCTCAACCTTGGCTTGGTCGTCTCCGGCCCGGAGGAGGTGCGCCGCACGGTGCGCCAACTGATCAAATACGGCGTCGATTCCATCAAGCTCAACCTGTCGGGCGAAGCGCTCACCGGCATGGGCGCGGAGGAAACCCCGATGGCGGAAGAGGAGGTGGCGATGGCCGCCTCCGAGGCGCGCTGCCGCAACAAGGTGCTGTCGGCGCATGCCCGCTCTTCCGGTTCGGTCAAGCAGTGCGTCCGCCACGGCATCCAGAACATCTATCACGCCTCTTTTGCCGACGAGGAAGCGCTCGACATGCTCGAGGCCGCCAAAGACAGGCATTTCGTCGCGCCGGGCATCGCCTGGCTGATCAATACGGCGCGCTATGCCGAGCCCTGGGGTATCAAGCCGGGGTCCCGCGTCGCCATCGAGTACGAGCGCGAACTCGAAATGTGCATCGATACGATGAAGAAGATGCATCGCCGTGGCATCCGCATCTGCATCGGCGGCGATTACGGCTTCGCCTGGACACCGCAGGGCACCAACGCCAAGGATATCGAAACCTTCGTCACCATGCTCGGCTTCTCGCCGATGGAGGCGATCCAGGCTTCGACCAAATATGGCGGCGAGATCATGTGCATGGGCAACGAACTCGGCATGATCAAGGAAGGCTATCTCGCCGACCTGCTGCTCGTCGACGGTGACCCGATCGCCGATGTGCGCATCCTGCAGGACCAGAAGCGTCTGCTCGCCATCATGAAGGACGGCAAGTTCCACAAGGCGCCGCGTCTCAACGAACAGCGGCGGCGGCTGACGGCATGAGCGTCAGCGACGGTTCAGTGACGCGAGCGGGCATCACGCGTGCCGGCGGCCTGACATGGCGGCAGTCCTGGCTGCTTGTTGCGCTGCTGGCCATCGCCGTGCTCGCCTGGATGGCCCTCGCGATCTGGCCGGCCTGGCTGAACCATATCCTTTTGTCGAAGAAGGCCTTCGTTAGCGCCATCCTCAACGGGCTGACGCTGGCCGGGCTCTATTTCATCGTCGCCAGCGGTTTCACGCTGGTCTTCGGGCTGATGCGCAACGTCAACCTGGCGCATGGCTCTCTCTATCTGCTCGGCGCCTATATCGGCTACGAGGTGGCGACGCGCACCGGCTATTGGCTGATCGGAGTGGCGGCAGGTTTCCTCGTCCTGGCCGTTGTCGGCGTGGCGATGCAGGTGCTGGTCTTCCGCCGTCTCGAAGGCGACGACCTGCGCCAGACGCTGGTCACTCTCGGCATCTCCATCGTCGCCGCCGACCTGATGCTGGCCGTCTGGGGCGGCACGACCTACCAGATCTCGCCGCCGCTCTGGCTCGAAGGGGCGGTCAAGACGCCGTTTCTGCTCGCGGTGCGGTCCAACGGCGCGGCCGTCTACCTGCCCTATCCGTTCTTTCGGCTCGTCGTGCTGGCGATCGCGATCGTCATCGGCCTCGGCCTCTGGCTGATGCTGAACCGGACCCGGATCGGTATGATGATCCGTTCCGGCGTCGATGACAGTGCCATGCTGTCGGCTTCCGGTGTCAACGTGCACGCGGTCTTCGCCGTCGTCTTTGCTGTCGGCGCGGGCCTCGCGGGTTTTGCCGGTGTCATCGGCGGTTCGGTGCTTTCCGTCGCGCCGGGCGAGGACATCCGCTATCTTCTCGCATCGCTCGTCGTCGTCATTGTCGGCGGCATGGGCTCGATCACCGGCGCCGCCATCGGAGCGCTGCTCATCGGCCTCGCCGAGCAGATCAGCCTGATCTATTTCCCGACCTACGGCATCGTGCTGACCTTCGTCATCATGGTGGCGACGCTGGCGGTCCGGCCCCAGGGCATCATGGGGAAAGTGCGATGAGCATCGTTGCCGCCACGGATGCCCAGGTCGCCGGCAATGGTCCTGCCCGCATCGGCATCCCCCATATCGTGCTGGTCGCGGCGCTTGTTCTCTATCCGCTGGTGGCGAGCGACTTCTTCCTGACCCAGATCGGCGGCTACTCGCTGATCTGGGGGCTGCTCGGCCTTTCGCTGATGCTGCTTGCCGGCTATGGCGGCATGGTCAGCCTGGCGCAGATCACCGTCGCCGGCATCGCTGCCTATGCAGTGGCGATCCTGGGCCACAACAACACCTCCGTGCTCGGTTTCGGCTGGCCGTGGTGGATCACGGTGATCGTCGCCGTCGGGCTGGCCTCGATAGCATCGGCTCTGATCGGCGCCATTTCGGTGCGCACCGAGGGCATCTACACGATCATGATCACGCTGGCGATCGCCACCGCCTTCTTCTACTTCACCAATCAGAACTACGCGCTCTTCAACGGCCATTCCGGTTTTGCCGGCATTGCCGCGCCGGCTTTCTGGGGCGTCAACTGGCGCGACCCGGTGCCGTTCTATTATCTCTGCCTCTTCGTCGCCGCCGTCTGCTATGCCGCCGTGCTCTACGGCGCGCAGTCGACCTTCGGCCTGACGCTGCGCGCGATCCGCGACAATCCGCGGCGCATGCGCGCCCTTGGCTACGACGTCACCGCCCACAAGATCTTTGCCTGGCTGCTCTCCGGCGTCGTCGCCGGCCTGTCCGGCGTGCTGCTCGTCTGGTTCAACGGCCGCGTGTCGCCGGGGACCGTTGGCGTCGGTCCGGCTATCAACGTCCTTGTCGTCGCCGTCGTTGGCGGGCTGCGCCATCCGATCGGGCCGTTCCTCGGCGCGGTCGTTTTCGTCCTGCTGCAGGTCTTCGCCATCGACCTGGTCGGGGCGGAACGTTTCAACACACTGATAGGACTTGTCTTTCTGGTGATCGTTTTTGTTTCGCCAGATGGAATTCTGGGTCTTTGGGAGCGCGCCAAGCCTCATCTCGCCCAGAAATCCCTGCGCTCGGAGATCTGACGACGGGGGAAGCACAGGAAGCACTGAGTGAAACTTGGGAGGATTGAATGAAGCTTCACAGACGGACATTCATGGCGCTGGCCCTGGCCACGGGGCTATGCGCCCCGCAGGTCGCCAGCGCCGACGACGGCACCATCAAGATCGGCGTATTGGCGACATTCCAGGGAGCCTTCACCGTTCTCGGCGAGGACAGCCTGCGCGGCGCCATGACGGCGGTCGATG
>SCRB01000246.1 GCA_004299545.1 Rhizobiaceae bacterium | reverse complement strand
CGCAGGCTGGGAAGTCTTCGTTTGAGATGCCGACGATACCACGTCCGTGGTCGTACATCCCCCCAGCGCAATGCACAGCGCGACGACAAGAAACCGCGTCCCCATCAATTCCCTTCCGCGCCCCCGCGCATATATCTTTGACCGCCAAATCCAACCGGATTTCCCCTGCCCAATCGGGCGGCATTGTGGCAAGTATGAGTCAAAAGCCCGTTTGGCGACTCACGAACGGTGTCAGCTATGTAATCTTGGTTGAATGTTCCTGATATGTGCACGCCGATCGGTTGTGCTATGCTCATTTCATGGCTCCCTTGGCTGCTCCCTCTCCCTTCCGCCCCGGACATGTTGTTTTCCCGACTGCGATCGGCTTCATCGCGATGGCCTGGAGCGGCGAGGGCCTGGTGAGCCTTCAACTGCCCGGTCCCGACCGGGAGGCGACGCGCAAAAGGCTGCTGAAAGGATTGGGCGCGCAGGCGGGAGTGTTTCCCCCGGCCGAGGAGAAGGCCTTGCCGCCCGCCGTCCTTGAATGGGTCGAGCGCATCCGTGCCTACGCCTCCGGCGAGCATGCCGACTTTTCCGATATTCCGCTCGATCTGGCCGGCGTCGATCCGTTCAGGCAGGATATTTACGCTGCCGCCCGCAAGCTCGATTATGGCGAGACGACAACCTATGGCGAACTGGCCGCAAGGGCAGGTCATCCGGGCGAGGCGAGGGAAGCCGGACAGGCGCTCGGCGCCAATCCTGTCACCATCGTCATACCGTGCCATCGCATCATGGCGGCAGGCGGCAGGATTGGCGGCTTTTCCGCCCATGGCGGCATCGCGACCAAGCGTAAATTGCTGGCAATGGAACATGCCCGTTTCGGAGCACCCGATCCCGACCAGCAATCCTTCGGGTTCTGATTAAGAAGCGCGGATTATATTATACCGGAGGTCATTATGATCGACCGGCAGACGGATGAGGGGCATTGCCGGGGGGCAAGGCCTGGAACCTTTGGTGTCAGACCACGCTCAGACTTGTCCCTCAACCCGATCTCTTGCGCTCCGAAAGTTCGGCGAAATCCGTTTCGTCGAAGACGATGCCGCGGAAGGGATCGTCGGTCGTCTCGTGCTCCAGCCGCCTCAGATGCACGCGCCTGATCTTGCCGGAAATGGTCTTCGGCAGTTCGGTAACGAATTCGATGCGCCGGATCCGCTTGAAGGGAGCCAGCCTTTCGCCGGTGAAGCGGAAGATCGAGAGCGCCGTGTCGCGGTCGGGCTTTGCCGCGCCGGCAAGCGTCACATAGGCCTTGGGGATGGAGAGGCGGATCGGGTCCGGTGCGGGGACGATCGCCGCTTCGACCACCGCTTCATGCTCTATCAGCACGCTTTCGAGTTCGAACGGGCTGATGCGGTAATCGCTCGACTTGAAGACATCGTCGGCGCGGCCGACGAAGGTGAGATAGCCGTCGTCATCGATGAAAGCGACGTCACCGGTACGGTAGAGCGCACCGTCAGCGCCCTTCAGCGAGCCGTCTGTATCCTGATAGCCCTGCATCAGCCCTGCCGGTCGATGCTCGCCGAGAAGGATGCAGACTTCGCCTTCCTTTGCCGGGTTGCCTTCCGCATCGAGCAACCTGATCTCGTAGCCTGGCAAGACGCGACCCATGGCGCCCGGCTTGACCGGTTGGCCGGGCGTGTTCGCGACCTGTGCGGTCGTTTCGGTCTGGCCGTAGCCGTCGCGGATCGTCTTGCCCCACGCCTTGCGGACGGTTTCGATGACTTCCGGGTTGAGAGGCTCGCCGGCGCCGCAGACCTCGCGCAGCACAACCTTATAGGACGCAAGGTTCTCCTGGATGAG
The DNA here is from genome assembly GCA_004299545.1 of Rhizobiaceae bacterium. Classification (GTDB taxonomy): domain Bacteria; phylum Pseudomonadota; class Alphaproteobacteria; order Rhizobiales; family Rhizobiaceae; genus Mesorhizobium_L. The sequence continues at coordinate 4,570 of SCRB01000246.1, read as the reverse complement.
CAGCCGCCACACCGTCGGCGGCGCACAGAGCGTCGTGACGCCGCAGCGCTCCAGCGCCGAAAGGAGCGCCTTGGCGCTGAAGGCCGCCTGGTTGACCACCAGCACGGTCGCCCCGGCGTTCCACGGTGCGAAGAGCGAACTCCAGGCGTGCTTCGCCCATCCTGGCGAGGAGACGTTCAGATGCACGTCGCCCGGCTGGAGGCCGAGCCAGTACATGGTGGAAAGCGCGCCGACAGGATAAGAGCGATGGCTGTGGCGTACCAGCTTCGGCTTTGCCGTCGTACCCGAAGTGAAATAGAGAAGCAGCGGATCGTCGGCCCCTGTCGGGCCGTCCGGCGTGAACGCCTCAGCCTGGGTGAAGGCATCCGAATAGAGGTGCCAGCCCATTTCGGGAACCGGTCCGGTGGTGATCCTCAAAACGTCGGGCCGGCCGATCCCTTCGCATTTCCTCAACTGCTCGGGATCGGCAAGGATGGCGCGCGCATGGCCGCGCTCGATCCTGTCGGCGAGTTCATCCGGGGTGAGAAGCGTTGTCGCGGGGATGACGACGACACCGAGTTTCATGGCGGCGAGCGTCGTTTCCCAAAGGGCTGGCACATTGCCGAGCAGGAGAAGGAGATGATCGCCGCGCTTCAGGCCGAGCGAGCGGAGATAATTCGCGACGTGATTCGAGCGCCGGGAGAGTTCGCCGAATGTGAGTTTGATGTCGGTATCGGTCGGGACGTCGTAGACCCATAGCGCCGGCCGATCGCGCGATTCGGGCGATGCGGCGAGGCCGGCGTCGAACCAGTCGAGCGCCCAGTTGAACGGCACAGCGTCGGGCCATTGGAAACCGGCCCGCGCCGCTGCGTAATCTTCCCTGTTCCTGAGAAGAAACTCACGTGCCTCCCGAAAATCCATCTTTCCCTCCCGGATGAACCTTGCCGCCGATCTTAAAGCCTTTCACGCTCGGATGGAAACGGTTGACGGTGCATTCATACTGGTACCGAGCAGACGGGTTGCGAGATCGATTGTCAGCTCGTCGAAATGCGAAATCACGCGGCTCGGCTCGAATTCGCTCACCGGGCGGTCGGTGTAGCCGAAATCGACGGCCACTACAGGAATCCCCGCCGACTTCGCCGTGTCGATGTCGGTACGCGAATCGCCCATCATCAGTGCGTGCTCCGGATCGCCGCCCGCCTGTGCGATCGTGCTTTTGAGATGGCGCGGGTCAGGCTTGCGGAAGGCGAACGTGTCTCCGCCGCAGATCGCGGCGAAGCGGCCGGCGATGCCGAGGGCGCCGAGCAGCTGCCTCGAAAGCCCTTCATGCTTGTTGGTGCAGACGGCCAGCGCGTAACCGGCTTTGGAAAAGCGGTCGAGGGCGGCAACCACACCGGGATAAAGTGCCGATTTGCCGGGAATATGCGCCGTATAGTGGTCGAGGAAGACGGCGAGCAGCCTGTCGAGTTCTCCGTCCTCGATGCCCTTTCCGTGTGCCGCGAAGGCGCGTTGGATCATGACGCGGGCGCCGAGCCCGACGAAGCCGCGCAATTCCGCATTGTCGGCATGCTCAAGCCCGGCGCACACCAGCGAATGGTTGAGGCTGTCGAGCAGGTCCGGCGCGGTATCGACGAGCGTGCCGTCGAGATCGAAAACGATGATCGGTGCAGTCATGTCTGTTCCAGTCGGTCGGGGAGGGAGGATGAAGCGTGGCCTACGGCATAGCCGCCGCTGCTTCGGTCGGCAAGGCTTCTGGCCGCAGGCGGCTTGCAGCAATCAATCCATGCTTTGACGGCTTATGCAAAGATGATAGTGCGGAGCGCGTCGGGAGCGGGATCGGAAAAGAAAGTCCGCAAGGATGGATGCCAGGGAGTTGAAGATCGAGGCGGCGCGCGTGGCGCTCACCCATGTCGAGGACGGCATGAAGCTCGGCATCGGCACGGGCACGACAGCGGCGGAATTCGTGCGGCTCCTCGCGAAGCGTGTCGCAGAGGGGCTGCGGATCACCGGCGTTGCCACGTCAGAGCGTACCGCCGCCCTTTGCCGTGAGCTTGGCGTCGCGGTGGCCAGCCTTGACGACGAACCCCGGCTTGACCTGACCATAGACGGCGCCGACGAGATCGATCCGGCGCTCGCTCTCGTAAAGGGTGGCGGCGGAGCACTCCTGCGCGAAAAGATCGTCGCCTCCGCCTCGGCGCGGATGATCGTGATCGCCGACCGGAGCAAGATGGTCGAGACGCTCGGCCATTTTCCCCTGCCGATCGAGGTCAACAGGTTCGGCCTCAAGGCCACCGAGATCGCCATTGCCGAGGCGGCGGAGAAACTTGGCCTTGCCGGCCCCCTTACATTGAGGGTGACGAATGGCGCGCCTTTTGTTACAGACGGCGGGCATTTCATTGTCGACGCATCTTTTGGCCGCATTCCCGAGACAAGAGCCCTCTCGGACGCGCTGAACGCCATACCGGGCGTCGTCGAGCATGGCCTCTTTCTGGGATTGGCGTCGGCAGCGGTCGTCGCCGGAGCCGATGGGGTCGAAACAGTTTATCCTGCCCGTTGATAACAGGGAGTTTGAATAATCATGAAATTCGCCAACACCGCCCGCAGCCTGACCACCGCTATGGCGGCTGTAGCGATGCTCGCGCTGAGCCTGTCGGGTGCCATGGCCGCAGACGATGCCGCAACGGTCCCCCCTTCCCAGTTGAAGGCCGCGCGCATTGCTGTCGCGGCCCTGCATTTAACGGACCCGTTCGATTCCATCCTGCCGCAGGCGGCGCATTCGCTGAAGAGCCAGCTGATCGAAAAGAATCCCAACCTGCAGGATCTCATCATCAAGATCGTCGACGAGAAGACTCTGGCGCTCGTGTCGCGCCGCGCCGATCTCGAAAAGGAAGCGGCACGCGCCTATGCCAAGCTTTTCACTGAACAGGAGCTTGACGCCATTGCGGCCTTCTACAATTCGGCGGCCGGCAAGAAGCTCGTCCAGAACGGACCGATCGCGTCGCGCGAGATCAGTCAGGCTGCCGAAATCTGGCAGCGCGGCATTGCGCGCGATCTCGCCCAATCCGTCGGCGACGAGATGGCGAAGGAGGCGCCGAATGGCGTCGTCAAGTCGTCGTCAGACTCCGCACCTGCCGCCCAGCCCGCGCCCAAGCCTGCGAAAAAGTAAGCTGCGGGTCAAAACCCTGCCCCGAAAGCCCGCTTCGCCGGGCTTTCTTTTTGCTCGTCCCTGTGTCGGGATTTCAAACCGGGTATGGTGATCTTACGTTTAGACGTAACTTTCACGCGGAACGATCGACATGGCTCACTTCGATTACGACCTCTTTGTCATCGGCGGCGGCTCAGGCGGCGTGCGCGCGGGCAGGCTCGCGGCATCGCTTGGCAAGCGCGTGGGAATAGCGGAAGAGTACCGCTTCGGCGGTACATGCGTCATTCGTGGCTGTGTTCCTAAAAAGCTCTTCGTCTACGCGTCCCAGTTTTCCGAGTATTTCGAGGATGCGGCTGGCTATGGCTGGACCGTTCCGCCCGCGACTTTCGATTGGCCGACCCTTATTGCCAACAAGGACAAGGAGATTGCCAGGCTCGAGGGTGTCTATCGCGGCGGTCTGGACAGGGCGGGAGCCACGACCTTCAATTCCCGCGCCGAACTCGTCGATGCCAACAGCGTCAGGATCGTCGGGGAAGGCCGCGTCGTCACCGCCGAGCATATATTGATCGCCACCGGCGGCCGGCCCAATCCGCATGTCGCATTGCCGGGGCATGAACTCTGCATATCCTCCAACGAGGCCTTCCATCTCGAAAGACTGCCCAAGGCGATCGTCATCGCCGGTGGCGGCTATATCGCGGTGGAATTCGCCAATATCTTCCACGGTCTCGGCGTCGACACGACGCTCGTCTATCGCGGCGGTGAAATCCTGCAGCGCTTCGACCGCGACCTGCGCCACAACCTGCACAGGACCATGGAGGAGAAAGGCATCCGCATCCATTGCCATTCCTACATCGAACGCGTCCATCGCGGCGAGGACGGGAAGCTGCATGCCCGGATTTCCGGCGGGAAAACGCTTGTTGCTGGTGAGGTGATGCTGGCGCTCGGGCGTATCCCGAACACGGAGAGCCTGGGACTCGAGAAAGCGGGTGTGACGGTCGGAAAGACCGGCGAAATCGCGGTCGATCCCTATTCACGCACCAATGTCCCGAACATCTGGGCCATCGGCGACGTCACCAACCGCGTCCAGCTGACGCCGGTCGCGATCCATGAGGCGATCTGCTTCGTCGAAACGGTTTTCAAGGACCATCCGACACGGCCGGACCACGAGGTGATCCCGACGGCGGTTTTTTCCCAGCCGGAGATCGGCACGGTTGGACTCTCCGAGGACGAAGCGTCGAAGACTTTTGATGAACTGGAGATCTACAGCGCCCATTTCCGGCCGATGCGCAACATCCTGCCGGGCCGTTCCGAGAAGATGCTGATGAAGCTTGTCGTCGATGCCAGAAGCCGGCGCGTGCTCGGCGCGCATATCCTCGGCCCCGATGCCGGCGAAATGGCGCAGTTGCTCGGCATTTCGGTGAAGGCCGGCCTGAAGAAGGAGGATTT
>SCRB01000029.1 GCA_004299545.1 Rhizobiaceae bacterium | reverse complement strand
ATCAGCATTGTGCTGGATGATCTGGCAGGGCGTGCGGCGTTCGTCGTCATAGGCTCGGAACGCGGCTTGAATATCAGCCTCGCCATGGGCGAGCACCGCATCGGAAAGCGAAATGGCGCATTCCATCGCAAGCTTCGTGCCCGAGCCGATCGAGAAATGCGCCGAGGCCTTGGCATCGCCGAGCAGAACGATGTTCTCGTGCGACCAACTCCGGCAGAAAATGCGCGGGAAACGCCGCCAGTGCGAGCGGTTGAGCAGCAGCTTATGGCCCTGCAATTCCCCCGCATAGATCGCTTGGAGCCGGGCGCGCGAATCCTCCTCGTCGGTTTCGCTGAAACCGTGGCCCTGCCAGCAGGCCTCGTCCATCTCGAACACCCAGGTCGATCGCCCGACCTCGTACTGATAGCAATGAGCACAGATGATGCCGTGCTCCGTCTGTTTGAAGAAGTAGTTGAACTCTCCCATCGGGCGGGTCGAACCCATCCAGCAGAAGCGGTTGGCCTTGATCGAGACCTCCGGCTGGAATGCGTCCCTGAAATGCTCGCGGATGCGCGAGTTGACGCCGTCCGCGGCGAGGATCATGTCGGAATCGGAAAAGCGCTCGACGAGCGTGGCAGGATCGACCGGATCGCCGAAATGCAGGCCGACGCCCTCCTCGCGGCAGCGCCGCTGCAGGATAGCGAGGAGTTTCATGCGCGAAATACCAGCGAACCCATTGCCGGCGCAGCGCATCTCGACACCATTCTTATGGACGGCCACATCGTCCCAATAGGCGAATTCCGAACGGATGCGGTCGAACGAGGGACGGTCGCGGGCCAGGAACTCGTGCAGCGTCTCGTCGGAGAAGACGACGCCGAAGCCGAATGTGTCGTCCGCCTGGTTCTGCTCGTAGATGTCGATCGCCCAGTCGGGCCGCTCCTTCTTCGTCAGAAGCGCGAAATAGAGCCCGCCGGGACCGGCTCCGATCACCGTGATGCGCATGGGTACCTCCTCTCGGAAGCCAGAGAATTGTTTTATACTTAAACTATTTTCCGCCGCCGGCGCAAGGGCTGCCAAACGCGGCTGAAGCAAAATCGGTCAATCCGTCAGATCGAAATCCCGCCGAGGCTGCTGCCACCGCAAACGAACAGGACCTGCCCGGTGACATAGCCTGCTTCGGGCTCCGCAAAGAACATCACGGCACGGCTGACATCCTCGACTGTGCCGAGCCGGCGCACCGGCAATTGATCGGCAAGGCGCTGCTGGCGCTCGGACCCTTTGGGGATGACGCCCCAGAAATTGTCCGTCAGGATCGGCCCCGGCGCGACCACGTTGACCGTGATGCCGTCCGGCCCGAGTTCCTGGGCCCATGTGCGCGCCATGCCATGGATAGCTGCCTTGGTGGCTGAATAGGCGGTGCGCGACGGCACGCCCATTGATGCGCGCGAACTGACGAAGACGACGCGGCCGAACCCGTTCTTCCGCATCGACGGAACGAAAGCCTGCGTCAGGATCATCGGCGAGGTCAGATGAATGCGCGTCAGCCCGTCGATCTCCTCGGGTTTTACGTCGTCCAGCATATTTGGCCAGATCAGCCCGGCATTGTGCACGATATGGGTAACGGCGTGGCGGGCAGCGATGGCTGCGGCCGCTTCTTTCGCCGCCGCCTCGTCCAAGAGATCGACCTTTACCGGCTCGAACCGTTCATGCTCGAAATCGTGGGCCTCCACCGACAGCCCGACCACGCGCCAGCCACGGTCGAGCATGCGCCGGGCGATATCGCGCCCGATGCCCGAACTGGAGCCGGTAACGACCGCGGTGAACGTTTTCTCGCTCATCTCAATCCTTTCCCGCGCCGGCCGGAACCAGCGCAAAAACGCGCAACGGACTGCCGGAGCCATGGCGTATCTTGAGCGGCGCGGCGAAGAGCACCGCACCCCGCGCCGGCAGACGGTCGAGTGCGTTCAGGCATTGCAGGCCGTAGCGGCCATTGCCATGCAGGATATAGTGCGCCGGATAGGGTGGGCTCATATGGTTGCCCTGGCCGCAATCCGTGCCGATCGTCTCCGTACCGAAGCCGGCGATGCCACGCTCCTTGACAAGGAACTCCATTGCAGAGGCGTCCGGTCCCGGCGAATGCGCCCCGTCCTCGCGCAGATTGAGATATTTCGGTGTCCCGAGATGCTTCGACCAGTCGGTGCGGAAAAGCGCCCAG
>SCRB01000245.1 GCA_004299545.1 Rhizobiaceae bacterium | reverse complement strand
ATCGGCGCATCAAGCGCCGGGTGCGACCGATGCAGGGGTTCAATTCCTTCTCCTCGGCCGCCGCCACACTTGCCGGCATCGATATGGTTCACATGATGCGAAGGCGCCAGGGCCGTTTCGCATTCAACCCGGCATTCACGCTCAAGGAACAGTTCGCGTCAATCGCCGCCTGAAACCCGTCCGGACGGGGCTTGTCTCTCACCTTTTCGAAAATTTGCAACAGAACCGACAAATCCAACACTCACACATATATGAGAAAACTATTTTCGAGAGCGGCAGCCTCTCTCGAAAATATATGCCGATAAGCCGAATCTTACAGGTCTGACCACGGCCCGCGCCGCCAGCTATTGTCGGCGCGCGCTTCGTGTCGGCGGAGAACGGCGTAATGCTCGACATCATCATGCTGGCGATCGGCATCGGCGCGTTCGCGCTCCTCATTGTCTACGGCACCGCCAGCGAGAAGCTCTGAGGAGAAGCCGATGACACTCGACTACGCGGTGGGCGGCGTCGTGGCCGCGCTGATCCTCATCTATCTCGTCTACGCGCTCATCCGTCCCGAAAGGTTCTAGAACCATGACCGTCAATGGCTGGATTCAGATCGCGATCTTTTGCGCGGTCGTCATTGCGCTGGTGAAGCCGCTCGGCTGGTACATGACCAAGGTCATGGCGGGCGAGCGCACCGTCCTGTCGCCCGTCCTGCGCCCCGTGGAGCGGGTGCTTTACCGCGGCGCCGGCATCGACGAAGGCACCGAACAGCATTGGCTGACCTACACGGTCGCCATGCTGGTCTTCAACGCCGCCGGCTTCATCCTGCTGTTCGCGCTTCAGCGCCTGCAGGGGATGTTGCCGCTCAACCCGCTGCGGATGGGAGCGGTGTCGCCGGATTCGGCCTTCAATACTGCCGTCAGCTTCGTCACCAACACCAACTGGCAGGGCTACGCCGGCGAAAGCACGATGAGCTATCTCGTGCAGATGGCCGGACTGACGGTGCAGAACTTCGCCTCCGCCGCCACCGGCATCGCCATCGCCATGGCGCTGATCCGCGGCTTTACGCGCGCCTCGGCCAGGACGGTCGGCAATTTCTGGACCGACCTGACGCGCGCCACGCTCTACGTGCTTTTGCCGCTCTCGATCTTGTGCGCGCTGTTCTATGTCAGCCAGGGCGTCACACAGACGCTCGGCAGCTATATCGACGCCACCACCCTGGAAGGCGCGAAGCAGACCATCGCCGTCGGTCCGACCGCCTCGCAGCTTGCGATCAAGGTGCTCGGCACCAATGGCGGCGGCTTCTTCAACGCCAATTCGGCGCATCCCTTCGAAAATCCGACGGCGCTCACCAATTTCGTCGAGATGATCTCTATCTTTGCGATCGGCGCCGCCCTTACCAATGTCTTCGGCCGCATGGTCGGCGACGAGCGCCAGGGCTGGGCCATCTTCGCCGCCATGGGCGTCCTCTTCCTCGCCGGCGTCGCCGTGACCTATTGGGCCGAGGCGAACGGTAATCCGCTCTTCCACGCGCTCGGCGTCCATGGCGGCAACATGGAAGGCAAGGAGGTCCGCTTCGGCGTTGCCGGCTCCGCGCTGTTCTCCGTTATCACGACCGCCGCTTCCTGCGGCGCGGTCAACGCCATGCTTGACAGTTTTACGCCGCTCGGCGGCCTGATCCCGCTCATCAACATGCAGCTCGGCGAAGTCGTCATCGGCGGTGTCGGCGCCGGCCTCTACGGCATGCTGCTGTTCGTTATCATGACGATTTTCATCGCCGGGCTGATGGTCGGGCGCACACCCGAATATCTGGGCAAGAAGATCGAGGCCCGGGAAGTGAAGATGACGATGCTGGCGGTTCTGTCGCTGCCGCTCGCCATACTCGGCTTCACGGCAATCGCGGTTGTGCTTCCCACCGGGCTTGCCTCGCTCGCCAATGCCGGTCCGCACGGCTATTCGGAAATCCTCTACGCCTACACTTCCGCCGCCGCCAACAACGGCAGCGCCTTCGCCGGGCTTTCCGCCAACACCCCCTGGTACAACCTGACCATCGGCCTCGGCATGATGATGGGCCGTTTCCTCGTCATCGTTCCGGTGCTGGCCATCGCCGGATCGCTGGCGGCGAAGAAGACCGTTCCCACGTCGATCGGCACGTTCCCCACCGACAGCGGATTGTTCGTCGGCCTCCTGGTCGGGGTGATCCTGATCGTCGGCGGCCTCACCTATTTCCCCGCGCTCGCGGTCGGCCCGATCGT
>SCRB01000244.1 GCA_004299545.1 Rhizobiaceae bacterium | reverse complement strand
GGAGGTCGGCCGCGACGAGCAGATGGTTGCCGAACGGCTTGGGCACATCTTGAGCGAAGACATCACGCAGAAGCAGTCGGAAATGGTGAAATCCGCGCATTGAGGGCCCCGGCCGGCTGCGCTTGAACAAAAAGAGATAACGATATAAAGAGATCTTTATATCTTATGGAGAACAGCATGACACGGACGATCGTTGCCTCGGCAACCAGGGAAATCATCATCGGCTTCGACCAGCCTTTCTGCGTCATCGGGGAACGCATCAACCCGACGGGCCGCAAGAAGCTTGCCGCAGAAATGGTGGAAGGCAATTTCGAGACGGTGAAGAAGGATGCTCTGGAGCAGGCCGCCGCCGGCGCGACCATGCTCGACGTCAATGCAGGCGTCACCGCCGTCGATCCGAACGCGACGGAGCCCGACCTCCTCGTCAAGACGCTGGAGATCGTGCAGGGCCTGGTCGATCTGCCGCTCTCGATCGACTCTTCCGTGACGCGCGCCATCGAGGCGGCGCTGAAGGTCGCCAAGGGGCGGCCGCTCGTCAATTCCGTCACCGGCGAGGAGGAGAAGCTCGAAGCCATCCTGCCGCTCATCAAGAAGTATGACGTGCCGGTCGTGGCGATCTCGAATGACGAGACCGGCATTTCCATGGATCCGGACGTGCGTTTCGCGGTGGCGAAGAAGATCGTCGAGCGCTGCGCGGATTACGGCATCAAGCCGCAGGACGTCGTCGTCGATCCGCTGGTCATGCCGATCGGCGCTCTGGGCGATGCCGGACGACAGGTCTTCGCGCTGCTGCGCCGCCTCCGTGAGGAACTGAAGGTCAACACCACCTGCGGCCTGTCCAATATTTCTTTCGGGCTACCGCATCGCCACGGCATCAATGGCGCGTTTATCCCGATGGTGATCGGCGCGGGCATGACTTCGGCGATCATGAATCCCTGCCGCCCACAGGAGATGGAGGCGGTCCGCGGCGCCAATGTGCTGGCCGGCACCGACAAGGACTGCATGAACTGGATCAAGACCTACAAGGATTACAAACCGGGTGCCACCGTAGCCCCTGCCCCGGTCGCAACCGTTGCTCCGGGCGATGGTGCGGCTGCCGCTTCCGCCGGTGGCCGGCGACGCGGCGGCCGTGAAGCCCGCCGGGCGGCGGGGTGACGATCCGGAGATCGTCGTGCCCCTTTACGCCACCCCAAGTACTGCGTCGAAAAGCGCCATGGCGCCCCAGGCGCCGGCAAGGCCAGTAATCCCGCCGACGATGAAGCTGCCGTCCATGGCCGGCCAGAGGGCGTGGAGAAGAAGCGCCGCGACGACCGAGCCACAGATCGAGCAGGCAAGATATTGCGGGTTCCGGAGCCATGGCCCCTTGACGAGGCGGACCATCACGAAGGCCGTGGTGACGGCGGAGAAGAGGAGTTCGGCCATGGCTGTGCTCACGATCGGCTCCATCATGGCCCTTACTCTCAAACGATAGGTAAAGGAGAGGATTAACGTCCAGAGTCAGACCCACGACCCTGCTCAAGCGATCCGATTAAGATGAACAGCGAAGCCCCCCAACCACTCGTACTCTTCATGCCCTCCGGCAAGCGCGGCCATTTTCCCATCGGCACGCCCGTGCTCGATGCCGCGCGATCGCTCGGCGTCTATGTCGAAAGCGTGTGCGGCGGGCGCGCCACCTGCGGACGCTGCCAGATCGAGATCCAGGAAGGCAATTTCGCCAAGCACAAGATCGTCTCTTCGCTCGACCACATCTCGTCCAAGGGGCCGAAGGAAGAGCGCTATGAGCGCGTGCGCGGCCTGCCTGAAGGCCGCCGTCTTTCCTGCTCCTGCACGGTGCAGGGGGACCTTGTCGTCGACGTGCCGCAGGATACCGTCATCAACGCGCAGGTCGTGCGCAAGGCGGCGACCGACCGCGTCATCGAGCGCAATCCATCGGTCCAGATGTGCTATGTCGAGGTCGATGAGCCCGACATGCACAAACCGCTCGGCGACCTCGACCGGCTGAAGGCAGTCCTTGAAAAGGATTGGGGCTGGAAGGACCTGCAGGTCGCGCCGTACCTCCTCACGGAAGTCCAGAAGATCCTGCGCAAGGAAGGCTGGGGCGTCACCGCCGCGATTTATCGCGACGCGGAATCGGCGCGCCCCTTGATGATTGCGCTTTATCCGGGGCTGAAGAACGAAGCCTACGGCATCGCCTGCGATATCGGTTCGACGACGATCGCCATGCACCTCGTCTCGCTGCTTTCGGGCCGCATCGTTGCCTCGTCCGGCACGTCGAACCCGCAGATCCGCTTCGGCGAAGACCTGATGAGCCGCGTCTCCTACGTCATGATGAACCCGGACGGGCGCGAGGCCATGACCAAGGCCGTGCGTGAGGCCGTCAACACGCTGATCGGCAAGGTCTGCGAGGAAGGCGGCGTCGATCGCCACGACATTCTCGACGCGGTCTTCGTCGCCAATCCGATCATGCACCATCTGTTTCTTGGCATCGACCCGACCGAACTCGGTCAGGCGCCCTTCGCGCTCGCGGTCTCGAGCGCACTTCAGCTCTGGGCGCATGAAATCGATATCGACATCAATCGCGGCGCGCGCCTCTACACCCTGCCCTGCATCGCCGGCCATGTCGGCGCCGACGCCGCCGGCGCGACGCTGTCGGAAGGCCCTTACCGGCAGGACAAGATGATGCTCCTGGTCGATGTCGGCACCAATGCCGAGATCATTCTGGGCAACAGGAAGCGCGTCGTCGCCGCCTCTTCGCCGACCGGCCCGGCCTTCGAGGGCGCGGAGATCTCGTCCGGCCAGCGCGCCGCTCCCGGCGCGATCGAGCGCGTGCGCATCGATCCGGAGACGCTGGAGCCGAAATACCGCATCATCGGCGTCGACAAATGGTCCGACGAACCGGGCTTCGAGGAAGCCGCGGCAGCCACCGGCGTCACCGGTATCTGCGGCTCCGCGATCATCGAGATCATCGCGGAAATGTATCTCACCGGCATCATTTCCGAGAACGGAGTGGTCGACGGCGCGCTTTCAGCCCGCTCGCCCCGTATCTTCCAGAGCGGCCGCACCTACTCCTATCTGCTGCGCGACGGAGAGCCGAAAATCACCGTCACGCAAAACGACGTACGCGCCATCCAGCTCGGCAAGGCGGCGCTTTACGCCGGCGTCAAGCTTCTCATGGAGAAGCAGGGCATCGAGCATGTCGACATGATCCGCTTCGCCGGCGCCTTCGGCTCCTTCATCGACCCGAAATACGCGATGGTGCTGGGGCTCATCCCCGATTGCGATCTCGCCGAGGTGAAAGCCGTCGGCAACGCGGCGGGCACCGGCGCGCTGATGGCGTTGCTCAACCGGGACCACCGGCGCGACATCGAGCAGACCGTGCGCAAGGTCGAGAAGATCGAGACGGCGCTCGAGCCGAGCTTCCAGCGAATTTTCATCGACGCGATGGCGATCCCCAACAAGGTGGACGCATTCCCGCACCTCTCCACCGTCGTGACGCTGCCGGAGCGCAAGGTCCTGGCCGAGGACGAAGGCAATGGCGAAGGGCATCATCCCCGCCGCCGCTCGCGCGAGGAACGCGCGGCGCGCCGCCAGCGTGGATAGGCCGTGGCGGTCGAAGCGCTCGTTTTCGACGTCTTCGGCACCTGCGTCGACTGGCGCACCGGCGTTGCGATGGAGATCGCCCGGGTGGCGAACGCCAAGGGCATTGCGCTCGATCCGGTGCGTTTCGCCGATGCCTGGCGTGGCCGTTATCAGCCAGCAATGGAAGTCATCCGTTCCGGCCGCCGCTCTTATACCGAACTCGACCTTCTGCATCGCGAAAATCTCGATGCGACCCTTGCGGCGTTCGCCGTCGATCGTCATTTCACCGGCAGGGACCGGACGGAACTCAACCGCGCGTGGGAGAAGCTGCCACCGTGGCAGGATGTCGTGCCGGGGTTGTCACGACTGAAGACGCTCTTCATTATCGCTCCCTGCTCCAACGGATCGATCGCCCTGATGACGCGCCTGGCCAGATATGGCAGCCTGCCCTGGGACTGCATTCTCGGCGCGGGGATCGCGCGCGCCTACAAGCCCGACCCGAGGGTCTATCTCGCCTCCTGCGCCGCGCTGCAGTTGTCGCCGGAAAGCGTCATGATGGTCGCTGCCCATAACAGGGATCTGGAAGCGGCCAGAGGCGCTGGCCTGATGACCGCCTTTATCCCCCGTCCCGACGAATTCGGAGAGGGCGGCTCCGCCGAAACGACCCCCTCCTCCGACTGGGATCATGTCGCTCAAGACTTCGGGGGACTCGCAACCCAACTCGGCTGCTGAGCCCGTCGCATCGCGAAACCGCCGCACACTTTCGGGCGACATGCTTTGGAATCAGAACCGGCCCGTCTCCGCGAATGTCGCGAAGGCCGCCCGGATATGGTCCGCAACCGCCTCGACCGGTGCGGAAGCCTCCGGCGCCATTACCATCGCAAGGCTGTAATCGCCTATTTCAGGCAGGCCGTCCCTGACCCCGAGTTCGACCAGATCCTCGCCGATAAAGGATTTCGGCAACGGCGCCACCGCGAGGTCGGACAGGATCGCGGCGCGCTGGCCGGCCGTATGGGCGCTCATATAGGCAACCCGGTAGTCGCGCCCTTCGCGGCCGAGCGCTTCGAGCGCCCCTGCACGCCAGGCGCAGCCTTCCTCCCAAAGCGAAACCGGCAACGGCTCGCGCAGATAGGCGCACCCGCCCTTCATGCCTGCCCAGACGATCGGCTCGGAAAACAGCACCTCGGCATCGCCCGCAAAGACCATGGTCGGACAGGTCAGAAGCGTGATGTCGAGCGTCCGCTCGGCCACACGGCGCTTCAGATTGACGCTCTGGTCGATGACCACGTCGACGGCGACCGTCGGATGCGATTGCGCAAACCGCTTCAGCACCACCGGCAGGACGCGCTCGCCGAAGTCATCCGGCGAACCGACCCGCACGACGCCCTCTATATCCGGCACGACAAACTTGGACACCGCTTCGCGATTGATCGCCAGCATGCGGCGCGCATAGCCGAGCAGCATCTCGCCGTCATTGGTCAGCGAAACAGAGCGCGCATCGCGATTGAAGACGGCCCGGCCCAGCATTTCCTCCAGCTTCTTGATCTGCATGGAAACGGCCGACGGCGTCCGGTAAACGGTGGCGGCTGCGAGGGTGAAGCTGCCGGTTTCCGCGATCGCCACGAATGTTCTCAGGATATCGAGTTCGAGCAACGGCAGCGGATGGTTGAGCGGGGCATTCATGATCGAGCCTCATTGATTCAATAATATTCAATCATTGCTTTATTTCATTTCGTTTGATTGAATCTCACTTCGACACCACCTTGTCAACGGTGAGGAGCGGTTAACCCGCTGCTCCCTCGTGGCAAGGAGGACAAAATGTCGATTCTCAACGCTTTCGATCGCTATGTGACCGAGTTTCGCTCCCGCCGTGATGCC
>SCRB01000243.1 GCA_004299545.1 Rhizobiaceae bacterium | reverse complement strand
GCTGGTCGCGCCCCGCATCGGCCGGCCGCTGCGTCCCGCCCTCCAACCTGCCGAGGCTCTGCCGCGCGCGGCGAAGGTCTTTCGCGATCCCTACTTCGTTTTCTTCCTCTGTGCTTCCGCGCTTTTCCAGTCGAGCCACGCCGTGCTCTACGCCTTCGCCACCATCTATTGGAACTCCGTCGGCATCAGTGGTGCGGCAACCGGCTTCCTGTGGTCCTTCTCGGTGATGGCCGAGGTGGTGATATTTGCCCTGTCGGGGATGCTTTTCAGGCGCATCTCGACGGCCCATGTCATGGTGTTGAGCGGTGCGCTGGCCGTCGTCCGCTGGGCGCTTTATCCGTTCGTCTGGGGGTTAGGGTTCGGTTTGCCCGGCTTTTTTGTCCTTCAAGGACTCCACGCCTTCTCTTATTCCGCGGGATTCCTGGCAATGCAGCGCATGCTCTCCGAGCGCGTCCCGGAGGACGGGATCGGCGCGGCGCAGGGCGTGGCCTATTTCGGCGCCAACGTGCTCCTTGCCCTCTTCACCTTCGCCTCGGGACCGCTCTATGCCGCCTTCGGCGCGCTGAGCTTCCTGTCGATGGCGCTTGTCGCGGCCATCGGCCTCGTTCTCTCGCTGGTCTGCGTGCGTTGGGAGCGGCGGGCATCCAAACAGAGTTGATCCTGTTTGTATGCCCTTCCATGGGTCGCGGAAGTGCTCTCTGTTTCACGCAATTCCGGACGCAAAACCGCACCACACTTTTGCTGTGATACTCTAACCCCAGAGGGCGGGATCGGGCGGAAACACCAGCGAACCATCATAGCGAAGGCCGGGTGAGCGGTCCTCGGCCAGCAGAAGCGGACCGTCGAGATCGACGAAATCCGCATCTTGCGCCAGAAGCACGGCCGGTGCCATGGCAAGCGACGTGCCGACCATGCAGCCGACCATGATGCCGAATCCTTGCCTGCGGGCCTGCCGCGCGAGGTCGAGCGCCGCCGTCAGGCCGCCGGTCTTGTCGAGCTTGATGTTGACCGCGTCGTAGAGGCCGCGAATCGCTTCCAGGTCGCCGGCCGAATGCAGGCTTTCATCGGCGCAGATGGGAACCGCGTGGCTGACTTCGGCGAGGATCGCGTCCTTGCCGGCGGGAAGGGGCTGTTCGACGAGGGCCACGCGGCACGCGGCGGCTACCGCGAGGTTTTCGGCGATATTCTCCCCCGTCCAGCCTTCGTTCGCATCGAGAATGAGGCGCGCGTCGGGAGCCGCCGCCCGCACCGCGCGGATGCGCGCGCCGTCACCGTCGCCGCCGACCTTTACTTTCAGGAGCGGGCGCGCAGCGACGCGTTTCGCATCCTCCGCCATCGTTGCCGCGTCGGCGAGCGAGATCGTTACGGCGGTGAGGAGCGGTTGCGGGAGTGATTCGCCCAGAAGCCGGAACGCGGGCATGCGCGACCGCTTCGCCTCCAGATCCCAAAGCGCGCAATCGACCGCATTGCGCGCCGCTCCGGGCTGCATGAGGTGCAAAAGGTCCTGTCGGCCCGCACCCCTCTCCAGATCCGGCTTTATCGCCGCGATTTCATCCAGGACCGAAGCCGCCGTCTCCCCGTAACGACGATAAGGAACGCATTCGCCGCGGCCTTGCGCTGGGCCGTCATCGATGATGCAGGTCACGACCTCCGCCTC
>SCRB01000242.1 GCA_004299545.1 Rhizobiaceae bacterium | reverse complement strand
CTCGGCATCACGACAATCTTCGTCACCCACGATCAGGAAGAGGCGCTCTCGATCTCCGATCGCATCATGGTCATGAATGCCGGCAGGGCGGACCAGGTCGGGACGCCGTTTGAAATCTATAACCGGCCCCAGACGCGGTTCGTGGCGCAATTCGTGGGAACGCTCAACGTCATCGAGGCCATCGTGGCCGATCCTCGCGAACGCACGGTGAAGATCGACAGCACCCTCATCAATCTCATTCACGATCTCGGCGCGCGCAAGGCCGGCGATCCTGTGTCGCTGGCGGTGAGGCCCGAATCGGTTTCGCTCGGCTCCCGGCAGGGGCGCGAATCCCGCCTCAGCGGAAAGATAAGCGATGTCAGCTTCCTCGGTTCCGTCATTCGCGTGCGCGTCGGCGTCGGCGACAGCCAGTTTTCGCTCGATACGTTCAACAATCCGGCGGTGCCTCCACCGATTGCCGGTTCGCCGGCGGAAATCAGCTTTTCAGGCAAGGACTTGCTGGTGTTGCAGGATTGAGGACGGCGGCAACGGTTGGCCGGAGCGCTGTTAGAGCGGCAGCTTGGTCGATAGCTTGATGTCCTTCAGCACCAGATTGGTGCGCACATGGGCAATGCCCGGCAGGCGGAAGAGGAAATCCTCCAGGAAGGCATTATAGGCTTCCTTGTCGCGGCAGACGATGCGCAAATAATAATCGGCTTCGCCCGTTGTCGCGAAACAGTCCAGCACTTCGGGGCGCTCGACGATACGGGAAATGAAGGCCGAGACGGGATTCGCCTCGTGGCGCATCAGCGTGACATGGACGATGGCGCTGAAGGAAAGCCCAGCCTTCTCGGCATTGAGCACTGCCGGATAGGCCGCGATCACGCCTTCCTCCTCCAGCAGGCGGACACGCCGCCAGCAGGCCGATGCCGACATGCCGGCCCTCTCGGCAAGTTCCTGATTGGAAATGCGGGAATCCGTCTGCAGTAGTGTCAGGATGCGTCGATCCTGTTCAGTCAGGTCCATCAAGCGCTCTCGGAAAAGTTGTCCGAATTTCTTCCTGTTCTGGCTATTTATACCGGATTTTCCAGCCAATTCGGATACTCTGGAAGGAATTTTCTCCCCGACGCCTTATGATTTTACTTGGCGAGGATCGGGAGGTCTTGATGCTGAAACGCGTCGGCGGTTTTCTGGACCGCGACTATCGACTTGAAGACCGTTATCTGAGGGAGAGCGGCCGCGTCTTCCTGACAGGCACACAGGCGCTGGTGCGTGTCGCGCTCGATCAGGCGCGGCGGGATCGTGCGGCCGGCCTCAATACGACGGGGTTCATCTCCGGCTATCGCGGCTCGCCGCTCGGTGGCGTCGATCTGGAACTGTGGCGCGCCCAAAAGCTCATCGCGGAAAACCGTATCGAGTTCATGCCGGCGGTGAACGAGGATCTCGCCGCCACCGCCGTGCTCGGCTCGCAGCAGGTCGAGACCAACCCGGACAGGCAGGTCGAGGGTGTGTTCGGCCTCTGGTACGGCAAGGGGCCGGGCCTCGATCGCGCCGGCGACGCGCTGAAGCATGGCAACGCCTACGGGTCCTCACCGCATGGCGGGGTGCTGGTCGTCGCCGGCGACGACCATGGCTGCGTGTCGTCGTCGATGCCGCACCAGTCCGACGTCGCCTTCATGGCGTGGTTCATGCCGACGCTGAACCCTGCGTCGGTCGCCGAATACCTGGCCTTTGGCGAATATGGTTATGCGCTGTCGCGCTTCTCCGGCATGTGGGCCGGCTTCAAGGCGATCTCGGAGACGGTCGAATCCGCCGCGTCCGTCGAGATTGTGCCGTCGCGCCTTTTCAACGAACCCCACTTCGCGCCGCCACCGGGTGGCCTCCACTATCGCTGGCCGGACCTGCCGGGCCCGCAGATCGAGGAGCGCATGGAGGCGAAGAAGCATGCCGTCTACGCCTTCGCGGAAGCCAATCCAATCGACCACCACATCTACCGCGTCGGGCATGCGTCCTTCGGTATCGTCACGACCGGAAAGGCGCATCAAGATCTCATGGAGGCGCTTCGGCTGCTCGGCCTTGATGAGTCGGAATGCCGCCGCGTCGGCATCGACATCTACAAGATCGGCATGGTGTGGCCGCTGGCGCGGCGCGACGCGCTCGATTTCGTCAAGGAAAAGCGCGAGGTGCTGGTCGTCGAGGAAAAGCGCGGCATCGTCGAAAGCCAGTTCAAGGAATACTTCTATGATTATCCCGGCCACAAGCCGGAACGGATGGTCGGCAAGAACGACGAAAAGGGCGAGCGGCTCGTTCCGTGGACGGGCGAGCTTTCGCCACGCATGCTGGCGCCGATCGTGGCGAGGCGGCTGGATGCCGTCTTTCACGGCCTTGGCTTGGGCGAGCGGGCTGCCGCACTTCAGTCCTCCAGCGACCGTATCATCCAGATCGCCGGCGCCACGCGCACGCCCTATTTCTGCTCTGGTTGCCCGCACAATATCTCGACGAAGGTGCCGGAAGGCTCGAAAGCACTTGCCGGCATAGGCTGCCACTTCATGGCAAGCTGGATGGACCGCGAGACAGGTTCGCTGATCCAGATGGGCGGCGAGGGCGTCAACTGGGTGGCGTCGTCGAAATTCACCGGCCATGGCCATATCTTCCAGAATCTCGGCGAGGGCACATGGTATCATTCCGGCTCCATGGCGATCCGCCAGGCGGTCGCGGCGAAAGCGAACATCACCTACAAGATCCTCTACAACGACGCCGTCGCCATGACCGGCGGCCAACCGGTCGACGGGCCGGTGAGCGTCCTGTCGATCGCGCATGCGGTGCGCGCGGAAGGGGTGGAGCGCATCGCGCTCGTTTCCGACCAGCCGGAGAAATTCGATATCGCGAAGTTCCCGGCGGGGACGACGCTCGATCACCGCGGTAATCTCGACCCTGTGCAGCGCGCATTGCGCGAGGTGCCGGGCGTCTCGGTGCTGATCTACGAGCAGGCCTGCGCCACCGAGAAGCGCCGCCGGCGCAGGCGCGGCACCATGGAGGACCCGGCGCGCTTCGCCGTCATCAACGAACTCGTCTGCGAGGGCTGCGGCGATTGCTCGACAGAGTCGAACTGCCTCTCAGTCGAGCCGGTGGAAACGGAATTCGGACGCAAGCGCAGGATCAACCTCTCTTCCTGCAACAAGGACTTTTCCTGCGTCAACGGCTTCTGCCCGAGCTTCGTCACGGTCGAGGGCGCGCGGCGCCGCAGGAAGGATGGTGCCGCCGGTGGCCTCGTGGGGCGAGCGGACGCACTTGCGGAACCCGCGATCGAACCGCTTGCCAAACCCTACGATCTGCTGGTCACGGGCGTCGGCGGCACGGGTGTCATCACCGTGGGGCAGATCGTCACGATGGCGGCGCATCTCGAAGGTAAGGGCGCATCGGTACTCGACTTCACCGGTTTTGCGCAGAAATTTGGACCGGTGCTGAGCTATATCCGCCTTGCGGCGATGCCCGATGCCGTCAACCAGGTCAGGATCGACGAGGCGAGCGCCGATGCGCTGATCGGCTGCGATCTGGTGGTGAGTTCCTCGCCCAGGGCCTCCGCCACCTATAGGGGTGGAACACGCGCGGTGATCAACATGGCGGAGATGCCGACCGGTGATCTGGTACGATTCCGCGATGCCGATCTGCGCATGGACGACCGCATCGGCGCAGTCCGCGACGCTCTTGGCGCGGAGAATGTCTCGACGGTGAACGCCAACGAGCTTGCCGAGTCATTGTTCGGCGATGCCGTCTTTGCCAACGTGCTGTTGCTCGGATTTGCGTGGCAGAAAGGGCTCATTCCTGTTTCGCTCGCGGCAATCGAACGCGCGATTGAACTGAACGATCTCGCGGTCGAGCGCAATCTGAATGCGTTCGCCGCGGGGCGGCTTGCGGCTGTCGGGGAAAAGCTCGGCGCTAGGAGTGATGCCGATCAAAAGCCGGAGAAGGAGACGCTCGATGCGCTGATCGCCCGCCGTTCCGCCTTCCTCGAGGGTTACCAGAATGCTGCCTGGGCAGCGCGCTACCGTGGCGCCGTCGAGCGTGTCCGGCAGGCGGAGAAAGTGTTCGGCAGCGACGCTGTAACAGAAGCCGTCGCCCGCTCGCTCTTCAAGTTGATGGCTTACAAGGACGAATACGAGGTGGCGCGGCTGCACATGCAGACGGGCTTTCTCGACAGGCTGAAAGAAGAATTCGAAGGCGACTTCAAGGTCCACTACCATCTCGCGCCGCCTATGCTGCCGCTTGGCCATGATGCACGCGGTCGGCCGAACAAAAAAGCGTTCGGACAATGGATACAGGTGCCCTTCCGCGTTCTGGCTCGGCTGAAATTCCTGCGCGGGACGGCCCTCGATCCGTTCGGTTATACGGCGGATCGCCGCTCCGAGCGGGAACTGATCGGCTGGTACGGAGGCGTTGTCGAGACGCTGCTTTCGTCGCTCGGCAAGGCCGACGGCGCGACGCTTGCGGCGATCGCTGCCCTGCCGATGGAAATCCGCGGCTACGGCCCGGTCAAGGAGAAGGCGATCACGGAGGTCAAGGCGGAGGTGGCGGATCGGCTTGCCGCGTTGCAAAAGCCGGACAAGGCGCGTAATGCCGGACCCGTCATCCCCTAATCCCAGGTTGCCCGATGTTCGAAGCGCTCACCGCCGCCCCGCCCGACAAGATCATCGCCCTGATGGGCCAGTTCCGAGAGGACC
>SCRB01000241.1 GCA_004299545.1 Rhizobiaceae bacterium | reverse complement strand
GAAGTCTTGGCGCAAAAAGGAGACTTCGGATGAGGGCGTTGTTTATGCTGCTGCTTGGTTATACTGCCTACCGCATGGCATTACGGATCAGGGACGAGAATTCTTCCCGCCTGCTCCTGACGGATCAAAGGCCCGGCGCACCGCAAGCCCAGACCCCCGCCCGTTCCCGGCGCAAAAGCGCGACCTCGGCACGGACCTCCGCCCCCCGCAAGCGCAAACCGCGCTGAACAGCCGTCTCGTCTCCTCACGCGGATTTGCGTACGCCTTTGGCAAGGCGGTCTTGCCGATAGCGGCGATTTTGCGGCCCCGCATCGAATGTTTCGAGCGGCACCGGCCGGCCGACGTGATAACCTTGGATCTGATCGATGCGGAGCTGGCGCATCAATTCCAGCTGCTCCTCGTTCTCGACGCCCTCGACAAGGATCTTGAGGCCGCGATTGCGGAGAAGGCCGACGATGTCCTGCAGCATGGCGAGGCCCTTTTCGCTGTCGCAGTCATGCAGGAACGACCGATCGATCTTGACGGTATCGAAATCGATCAGGCGCAGCCAGGAAAGCCCCGCAAAACCGGTTCCGAAATCATCGAGCCAGATATTGACCCCGAGCAGCTTGAGATCGCCGATGCAGCGTAAGACGTCGGAGTGCATCTCCATTTCGAGGCCCTCGGTAATCTCGAGCGCCAGCCTGTTTCCCGCTATCCCGGTTTCACCCAGGATGGCGGCGACCGCGGCGGCGAAGCCAGGCGCCTTGAGCTGGATCGGCGAAACGTTGACGCTGGCGATCTCCACCCGGTCAAAGACGAGAAGGTCCTCGCACACCTTGCGGATGGCCCAGCGGCCAAGTCCGAGAATAGCGCCGACCCGCTCTGCGACGGGGATGAAAAGACTCGGCGGAACCGACGTCCCGTCGAGCATTTTCAGGCGCATCAGCGCCTCCGCGCCTTCGATCCGGCCGGAGGAAATGCCCTGTATGGGCTGATAGACCATCGACACGAGGTTCTGTTCGAGGGCAATCTTCAGGAGAGCGGCAATGTTTTCGCTTTCGTCGCTGCTTTCAGGATCGTTGGGGTCGAAGAGCCTGGCGCAGTTGCGGCCGTGCGCCTTGGCAAGGTAGAGCGCCCGGTCGGCTTCATGGATGATCTTCTCGAGCTTCGTGCCCGTCTGGTTCCTGGTGAAGGAGGCACCCACGCTGACGGTGACGACAGGGATGCCGTCTCGCCGGTGGGAATGCAGGATGGCAAGCTTTTCCACCGTGGAACGGATGTCCTCTGCGAGTGCGGCAACGCCTCGCTCATCCTTGAAAGGGGCAAGCGCGATGAACTCCTCGCCGCCATAGCGGCCGATCGATCCGCCTTTCCCGGCGATCATGACGTTCAGCGCATCCGCTACCCGCACGAGGCAGCGGTCGCCCTCCTGATGCCCGTAATAGTCGTTGAACCTCTTGAAGAAATCGACATCGACCAGGAGCGCGACGAAGCCTTTTCCGTAGCGCTGCCAGTTGCTCCAGTTCTCCCGTAGCTTTTCGTCGATGGCGCGGCGGTTTTCCAGGCCGGTCAGCGGATCGGTTCGTGACAGCCTGAGAAGCGCCTTGCCGCGTTCGGTCGCCTCGCCATGCTGTATCTTCGCCTCCAGGGCATTGAGGAACACGTTATAGCGCTCCCTGTTCAGCTTCCAGTTCACGTAGGAGGTGAAGACAAAGCAGGAGACGTAGAACGATCCCAGCGCGATCTGGTACGGCATGCTGACCGGGAACAGATAGAGCGAAGCGAAAAACGCCAGCAGGATGATGCTCGACGTCAGCACCGAAAGCAGGAAGCGGAAACGGAAGAAAAGATTGGCTCCCAACATGAATGTCGAGCCGAAAACCATGAAGTAGGACAGGTTCTCCGTATAGTGCGTGGTGACGGCTACCGCGAGCCATCCGACATAGCCGGCGACGATCGCCGTCGCGCAGGTGAGATCGAGCCATTCGGTCCCGGTATCCGTATGGTAGACAATTTCAAGCGCCACAAGGACCGTTATGCCGATCGCGAAGCGCGCCGCGATCACATGGAGCGCCACGTCCGGCAGCAGCAGGAGATCGATCACGGAGAACGACAGGTAAGCGCCGACAGCCAGCCACAGGCCTTGCCGCGCGCTGTTCCTGCGCGTGGCCTCTCCCTCTTTCCGGTAGAGACCGCGCAGTTCGCCGGGGTTCGTCTTGCGTTGGTAGGGCGTGGGTTCGACCAGATCGACCAACGATTGGGTCATGCGCTGATCCTAAAATTGCATCCCGGTTGGAACGGGAATGTTCCCCGCTTCTGTGTCGCATTGCGGGCGTGACGCTGACACTCGCTGCCCGGCAGATGAAGCAATATCATATGGTCGTTTCGGAATATTGCCTGTGACAGGTCAATTTTTTCTAAAATTGGAGCCTATGGATTGAAGACTGTGGCCTCGATCTCCTCCACCCGCTTCCTGCCCATATGAAAAAAGAGGCCGACGAATCCCTCCGCCGGCCCCATTATTCTAGAGCACGTCCCGTTTTCATTGAATCGGAGAAGTGCTCTATCTCTTTGTTTTTACGCAATTCCGGACGCAGAACCGCTGCACGCTTTTGCTGGAATTGCTCTAGCCGGATGGCTGGAGATTCAATGGCCCCCGGTCGCGCGCTTGCGGACTTTGCCGTAGACGATGTTCCGGTTCGAGCCGTAATAAACCTCAGCATCCACCGTGTTCCGATCGACAGAGGCGTTGATGATGCCCCACATATCGTCGGCCGAGCGCAGGATGAGCGGCCAGTCCATGAAGGTTTCCATATAGCCGTCGGTCGTGATCTCATCGCTGAAATTGGCGAACAAGAAGTCGCCGCCGGGCCTGACCAGTTCCATCGCTCTTTGCATCAGGCGGACCCCGATGGCGCGCGGCAGATAGTCGTAAA
The DNA here is from genome assembly GCA_004299545.1 of Rhizobiaceae bacterium. Classification (GTDB taxonomy): domain Bacteria; phylum Pseudomonadota; class Alphaproteobacteria; order Rhizobiales; family Rhizobiaceae; genus Mesorhizobium_L. Next base: position 884 of record SCRB01000241.1, on the reverse strand, counting down.
GGCCGGAGGCATAGACGAGGTCGAACGTTCCGAGTTTATAGGCCCGCCGCAGGATGCCCCGGACCGAACCGTCTATCGCTTCCACGCCGGTTCCCGCCAGGTCGCGATTCACCGTCCCGACACTGATCGGGTCCTGGTCGAGACCGACCCAGCGCTTCAGTTCCCCTTGCCGCAACGCAGAGGAAAGCTCCGCCTCGCGCAGATGGCCGCAGGCAATGGCGAGCACTTCGGCGCTGTCGGTGCGAGCGGCCGTCTCGTCGACCGTTCTCGCAAGAATCGCGCGTCTTTCCCGGCCGGCGACCGAACTCGCCGCTTCGCTCGTATAGGCGTAGATCTCGCGCCCGAGCGGCGGTGAGGACTGGACGATGTCGTCGGCGCTCGGATGCTTGTAGTAGATGTCGAGCAGGCTCGCATCGCCCGAATAGCCACGCGGCTTCTCGAAAGACCAGCGTGTGAACGGGTCTGCAAGGAGATATTCCGCGACGCGATGCTCTTGGGCGATCGGGATCAATTCCTGCCAGACCGCCGGAGACGCTTTTCGACGCAGTTCGTGAAGCCGCCCGGCAAGATTGTGGACGACACCCGCCGCCGGATCTTTCCTGATGAAACCTTGTTCGGCGAGATTGAGAACGAGCGCAAGCTCGGCGCTCCTTATCCTCAATTCGCCGGCATCGGCCGCATCCGCCGATGCCGCGCCGTGCTTTTTCATCAATTTGGAGGTTATCAGACTGTGCTCGTCGAGCTTCAAACCCTGATTCAACGCCATGCCACCATACCCTCTGCTGCAATGCGCAGAACTATACCAATATCTTCGCGATGCGTAATAATTTAATAAAAATTTAGTTAATATGTATCGCTTCGTCATCCGCCGAAGGCGCAGCAAG
>SCRB01000240.1 GCA_004299545.1 Rhizobiaceae bacterium | reverse complement strand
GTGGACGTGATCGTCGTGGATGTGGGCGGCCCGTTCCATCTCGATCCCGCCGGTCATGACGAAGACACGTCCTTCGACGCGCAGGACGGTGATCGGCGCGCTATAGAGGCTGGAAAGGACGGGTGCGGTAATCACTTCGTCCACCGATCCCATCGCAGCCTGTCCGCTGCCGAGATAAAGCACAGAATCAACCGCATCGAGCAGCGGATTGATTTCATGCGAGCAAAACAGCACGGCGATCCCCGATCTGCGGCTGACATCGCGCACCAGATCGACCATGGAACGCTGGTGGCCCGCATCGAGGCTGATCAACGGTTCGTCGAGCAGAAGCAGCTTGGGCTCGCCGATGAGAGCCTGTGCAATCAGGATGCGCTGTCTCTCGCCACCGGATAGTTCCGCGAACGGCGCGCGCGCGAGGGCCGTGGCGCCGGCGCGGTCGAGTGCCGCCCACGCGGCCTTTCTTTCGGATGCTGAGGCGACGGGCCAGCCCCAGCGGTGGCCGCCCGCCGCGCCGAGGACGAGATCATAGCCGGTCAGGCCGGGATGCGGTGCGAGGCGGCGCATCTGCGGCAGGTAGCCGATCAGCGGATTGCCGCGTCGCGGCTCCCGGCCAAGGACGGAAATCCTCCCGGCCTGGGGCTTCATGAGGCCGAGGATCGCACGCAGAAGCGTCGTCTTGCCAGCTCCGTTGGCGCCCAGAAGCCCGACAAAAGCGCCGTCCGGCACCGAAAAGGAAACGTCCGAAAGGATTTCACGTTTCCCATGGGCAAGCGTGACATGATCGAATTCGATGACATTCATGGCTGCGTTCATTGGACGCCTGCTTCCAGCGCCTTGCGAACGGCGTCCAATTGCCCCTTGAACCAGCTCTGGATCGTCTTGCCGCTCGGTTCCAATTCGGTCACGCCGACGATGGCGATGTTGTTCTCGCTCGCGATCCGAAGGAGGCGGGTTGTGGCTGGGTCGCTTACCTGGGAATTGTAGAAGAGGATCCTTGCCGTTCCGTCCTTCAGGCTTTTCTGGAAAGCGGCGATCTCAGATGCCGAGGGCTCGGTGTCGTTCATCACGGCGGTCTGGAACGCCCCGTTCAGCATCCTGAAGCCGAGCGCCTCGGCCATATAGCCGAAGACGGGCTCGGTGGCGGTAACGGCCACTCCGGCATGGTCCTTCCTGATCGCGGCGACTTCGCTGGCTATTTCCGCGAGAGAAGCCGCAAATTTCTCCTGATTGGCGCGATAGAAGGCGGCGTGGGCGGAATCGCGCTTTTCGAGATCGGCTTCGAGCGCCTTGGCGACGGCAGGGAAGGTGGCCGGATCGTACCAGAGATGCGGATTGTCCCCCGGCTTCCCGCCGATCAGTGCGGCGGCGACCAGCGCGGTGCGATCTTTCGAGGGCGACGCGGCAAGCAGTTTTTCCATCCAGGGATCGTAACCGCCGCCGTTATAGATGACGATCGCGGCATCGGAGACCGTCCTCGCGGTGGAGGGGCTGGATTCGAACAGATGCGGATCGACGTCGGGATTGGAGAGGATGCTTGCGACCTCGACGCGATCGCCGCCGATCTGGCGGGCGAGATCACCGTAGAAATTCTCCGCCGCGACAATGGCGATTTTGTCCGCAGCCGCGGCGGCGACCGTCAGGGGAAGGGCCGCGAGAAGAGCCGTGGCGAGAACAGAAAGCATGCGCATCGGAATCTCCGGGTGCAAATTGACAATGATGACGATGCGGTGCACCCGACCGACACGTAACATTATAACATTATGGCGAGAATGTGTCATTCCGTATGCTGTACGGAGAAAAGCGGAACCGGGAAAAGGGCAGGGTCGATTGTTGACTTGATTCCGGCCTTCCGGCTACGCCTTCGCCAATCATGATCGAGCTTTTCATCGCTGCCTTCCTGATCCTGCTGAACGGGGTCTTCGCCCTGTCGGAGCTTGCCGTCGTTTCGTCCCGCAAGCCGAGGCTCAATGCGATGGTGGAGCGGCGTGTCGCCGGCGCGGGCGCCGCGATGACGCTGATGGAAAACCCCGGCCGCTTTCTCTCGACGGTGCAGATCGGCATCACGCTCGTCGGCATCCTGGCCGGCGCCTTCTCGGGCGCGGCTCTCGGTGAAAGGCTGGGTGCTTTTCTGGTTTCCCGGGGTATCTCGCCACGCGTGGCGGACCTGGAAGCCTACATCCTGGTCATCGGCGGCATCGCCTTCTTCTCCGTCATCATCGGCGAACTGGTGCCGAAGCATCTGGCGCTGAAGGCGCCGGAAAGGCTCGCCTGCATGGTTGCGCCGACCATGCTTCTCCTGTCGCGCGCGGCCGCGCCCCTGGTCTGGCTGCTCGACGCTTCGACGCGCTTCATCCTTTGGGCGCTCAGGATTTCGGCCCAGCCGGAGAGCTCTGTCACGGAAGAGGAGATCAAGACCGTCGTGGCGGAAGCCGAAAGCGCGGGCATCATCGAAAGCGAGGAGCAATCGATGATCACGGCCATCATGCGGCTTTCCGACCGCACCGTGCGCGCGGTCATGACGCCGAGGACCGACGTGGACATGATCGACCTGAAGCTGCCCGACGCCGAATTGCGCAGGATTCTGCTGGCGGCGAAACACTCCCACCTGCCGGCTTTCGAAGGAAATCCCGATGAAATCCTCGGCGTCATCGTCCTGCGCGAGATGGTGGAATCCCTCTCTCGGCGGAAGAAGCTCGACCTCAGGCCCTTCGTCCGGCAGGCGTCCATCATTCCCGACACGCTTGAAGGGCTGGACGGATTGAAGGTCCTGCGCGAGGCGGAAATTCCCGTTGCGCTCGTCCACGACGAATACGGCCATTTCGAAGGGATATTGACGCCGGCCGATATGCTCGATGCCATCGCGGGAGCCTTCCGCTCCGATACCGACGATGCGGAACCGGAGGCTTTCCAGCGGGAGGACGGCTCCTGGCTGATCGCCGGCTGGATGCCGGCCGACGAAATGGCGGACTTGCTTTTTCTCTCCCTGCCGCAGAAGCGCGGCTATGATACGGCCGCCGGTTTCCTGATCGACCAGTTCCAGCGCATTCCCGATCTTGGCGATGCGATCGATATCGGCAACTGGCGCTTCGAGATCGTCGATCTCGACGGGCGCCGAATCGACAAGGTTCTGGCAACGCGGCTTTCCTGACAATTTCCGCGCGCCGCACATGAAATATTGTTCATTTTACATCGGGGCGGCAAACGCGCGACAAGTCACGGCGTCCGGCGACCGGTTGCCATCGACGCACGCTGTGGTTTAGGAAGACGGGAAGGAGAATTGAACGATGTCAGCGACCCAGGGCCTTGCCTATGGCGCGCCCGGAATTCCGGCACGGTGGACATCGAGCGCCAAAAGCGGCGTCGGAACCGCGCTCGCGCCGTCCTGCCGCGTCTGGTTCACCATCAGCCACGGTATCCTCAACGAAATCTACTATCCGCGCGTCGACAGCGCCTGCACACGCGATCTCGGCCTCATCATCACCGGCCCGGACGGCTATTTCTCCGAGGAAAAGCGCCATGCCGATCATATCGTCGCGCCGTTCGAGGACGGCGTGCCGGGCTATCATCTCACCAACACCTCGCTTGACGGACGCTACAGGGTGGAAAAACGGATCATCGTCGATCTGGTGCGTCCGGCCCTGTTGCAGGAGATCGAATTCATCCATCTTGCCGGCGCGCCGGAAGATTATCGGGTCTATGCCCTTCTGGCGCCGCATCTGGTCAATGCCGGCATGGGCAACACGGCATGGATCGGCGATTACAAGGGTACGCCGATGCTTTTCGCCAGCGGCAGGCACGGCGTTTCGCTCGCCCTGGCATCATCGCTGCCCTGGGCCAGTGCGTCGGCCGGCTATGTCGGCTTCTCCGACGGCTGGCAGTTGCTTCACAAGCACGGCGAACTCGACCCGTCCTGCCAGCGCGCCGAAAACGGCAATGTCTCCCTGACGGGAGAGATCGGCTTCACTGAAATAGAGCGGCGCGCCGTCCTGGCGCTCGGCTTCGGGCCGACACCGACCGAAGCCGGGTATAACGCCCGCGCGAGTCTTCAGGCCGGCTTCGAGGAAATGACGAAAGGCTATGTCGAAGGCTGGCGCGAATGGCAGAAGGAACTGGAGCCACT
>SCRB01000239.1 GCA_004299545.1 Rhizobiaceae bacterium | reverse complement strand
CTCGGTTCCGGCAAGACGACGCTGATCCGCCATGTCCTTCAAAATGCCGGTGAGAAAAGGCTCGCCATCATTGTCAACGAATTCGGCGATGTCGGCATAGACGGCGAGATCTTCAAAAGCTGCGGCATCGAGAACTGTCCGGAAGAAAATGTCGTCGAACTCGCCAACGGCTGCATCTGCTGCACGGTGGCGGACGATTTCGTGCCGGCGCTCGATCAGATCCTGTCGCGCTCGCCGAAGGTGGACCATATCCTGATCGAGACGTCGGGCCTCGCCCTGCCGAAGCCGCTCGTTCAGGCGTTCCAGTGGCCGGCGATCAAGAGTCGCGTCACCGTCGACGGTGTCGTCGCGGTGGTCGACGGACCGGCGCTTGCCGAGGGCAGGGTCGCTTCCGACATGGAGGCGCTTGCAGCGCAGCGCGGCGCCGATGCCTCTCTCGATCACGACGATCCGGTCGAGGAGGTGTTCGAGGACCAGATCGCCTGCGCCGACCTCGTCATCCTGTCGAAAAGCGATCTTCTGGACGAAAAGGGCGCCGCGCGGGCGAGGGCTGTCATCGACGGCAATCTGTCGCGCGCCGTCAAGGTGGTTCCGACGATTGAAGGCCGTATCGATCCGGCGGTACTTCTCGGCCTCGGGCTCGCGGTGGAGGACGATATCGAGAACCGCCGCACGCACCATGACGAAGAGGAGAAGCACGATCATGACGAGTTCGACAGCTTCGTCGTCGATCTTCCGGCCATTACTGATCCGGACGACCTCGCAGAGCGCGTCAGGAGCGTCGCGGAAGCGCATGAGGTCCTGCGCGCCAAGGGCTTCATCGAGGTTTCGGGCAAGCCGCTAAGGCTCGTCTTGCAAGCGGTCGGCCAGCGCGTTTCCTATTATTACGATCGTCCCTGGACACCGGGTGAAAGCCGTCGGAGCGGTCTTGTTGTGATCGGTCTTGCCGGGATCGACCGCGAGGCGATCCGCTCCGCTCTCGCTGGCTGACCATGCACCTCCTCGCCAGTTCCTCCGCGACGCTTGACGATCTGGCCGAACCTATCGATCTCGGCCAGGCGCCCGCGGCCATGCTGGCGCTCTCCTTCACCGACAGCGATCTTTCGGCACTTGCCGCCTCTTGGGACGCGGCAACGATGCCGCCGCTCCGATTGGCGTCGCTCAGGGACCTCAGGCATCCGCTATCGGTGGATCTGTGGATCGAACGCACCGCATCGCGGGCGAAGGTCATTCTGGTAAGGCTTCTCGGCGGTTACGAATGGTGGCGCTACGGCTGTGACCGGCTTGCTGCGGCCGCCCGCGAATACGGGATAAAGCTCGCTTTCCTGCCGGGGGAATCGCAGGGGACCGACGAGCGGCTTGCCGCGCTTTCCACTGTACCACGCGAGGAGCTTGGTGTTCTGCTGGCCTTTTTCCGGGAAGGCGGCCCGGAGAACATGCGCCGGCTGCTTTCGCGGCTTGCGGCGCACGCCGGCGGGGACGCGGCGGCGGAAACAGCCAAGCCGCTGCCGAAGGCAGGCTTCCATGATCCGGCACGCGGCATCGTCTCGTTGGAGGAGGTGCTCAAAGGGACAGGGAAGGAAAAGCTCGCCGCGAGCGGGACTGGTCCTATTGTCCTCGTTCTCTTCTATCGCTCGATGCTTCTTTCCGCCGATGCCGCGCCGATCGGTGCGCTTGCGGCGGCGCTTCGGGCACGTGGCATGCGGGCCGTGCCGGTCTTCGTGCCGAGCCTGAAAGATGCCGAGGTCGCCCACTTCGTCGAGGATGCCGTTCGGCGGCTTCGCCCGGCGCTTCTGTTGACCGCAACGGCTTTCGCCAGCAGCGGCGAGGGTGGAGAGAGCCTGTTTGACCGCATGGGTGTGCCGGTGATGCAGGTGATCGTCGCGACGACCCGGCGGGAAGCGTGGGAGAAAGGCCAGCGCGGGCTGGTGCCAGCCGATCTTGCCATGCACGTCGTGCTGCCCGAACTCGACGGCCGTATTCTCGCTGGCGTGGTCTCCTTCAAGGCTGAACGCGAGTCCGATGCGGCAACCGACTTCCGTGGCCAATTCAACCGGCCGGAACCGGACCGGGTGGACGCGGTTGCCGTGCGGGCTGCTGCCTTTCTCCGCCTGCAAAGGACAGGGCGTGCGCAACGGCGTGTCGCCATCCTCATTCCGGATTATCCGGGAGCCGCCGGCCGCACCGGCTATGCGGTCGGGCTCGACGTGCCGGCAAGCGTGCTTGCCATGCTCAGCGACCTGAAGACGCAAGGCTATCGGGTGGAGAATATTCCCGACAGCCCGCGCAGATTGCTGAAATCGCTCGAACGAGGCATGGAGGGATTGTCGGCCGAGGCGTATGCGCGTTCGTTCTCTTCATTGCCGGCGGAAGCGCAGGCGAATGTCGAGGCGGCATGGGGAGCGGCAGAGAACGATGCTCGAAAACCTCCCGCTTTCCACTTCCGCGCCGCACGATTCGGCAACATCGTCGTCGCTCTCGCGCCGGATCGCGGGCGAGTGGAAGACCGCCGCGCCGATTACCATGATCCGAAACTGCCGCCATGCCACGATCTCGTGGCCTTCGGGTTGTGGCTGCGCGAAATGCTCGACTGTCATGCCGTGATCCATGTCGGCGCGCATGGAACGCTCGAATGGCTGCCCGGAAAGACGGTGGCGCTGTCGCAAAACTGCTTTCCGGAAATCGTTACGGGTGGGCTGCCCGTCATTTATCCCTTCATCGTCAGCAATCCCGGCGAGGCGGCGCAGGCGAAGCGCCGTATAGGCGCCGTAACGATCGGACACCTGCCGCCGCCGCTGACCGCTGCCGGACTTTCCGGAGAACAGCGCGCGCTTGAGCATCTGGTCGACGAATACGCGCAGGCCGACGGTCTCGACCGCCGTCGCCGCGATCGCCTGGCGAAGCTGATCGTCGAGACGGCCGAGCGGAACGGCCTTGCCGGCGAGGCGGGTGTTTCGGCTGGCGACGACCCGGACGCGGCGCTTCTTCGGATCGATTCATGGCTCTGCGACCTCAAGGATTTCGCCATCAAGGACGGGCTCCATATTTATGGACGTGTGCAGCCTGACGAGAGCGAGCCCTTGCGCCGGCAAAGCGCCGAGGTCGAGCGTACGGCGCTTCTGGCCGCCCTGGACGGCCGCCATGTCGCTCCGGGACCAGCCGGCGCGCCGGCTCGCGGCCGAACCGATGTCTTGCCGACCGGGCGCAATCTCTATGCCGTCGATCCGCGCACCATGCCGACACCAACGGCATTTGCATTGGGCAAGGCCGCATCGGAAGAGGTGTTGCGCCGCTACGCGCAGGAGCATGGGGAATGGCCGCGTTCGCTCGTCATCGACCTATGGGGGAGTGCCAGCCTCAGGACCGGCGGCGAGGAGATTGCGCAGGGTTTGGCGTTGATGGGTTGCCGTCCCGAGTGGGATCCGGCGACCGGC
>SCRB01000238.1 GCA_004299545.1 Rhizobiaceae bacterium | reverse complement strand
GGTCTGAGGCGAGGAAGACATAAGCGCCCGCGACATCCTTGGCGTCTCCGAGCCGACTGAGCGGAATGCCCTTCAGAATGTCGACCCGCATCGCGTCGGTGAGTTTTCCGCCGGTGATATCGGTCTGGATCAAGCCGGGTGTGATGCAGTTGACGCGGATGCCGTCGGGGCCGAATTCCCGCGCCATCGCCTTCGCTAGGCCGAGCACGCCCGCCTTTGCGGCAGAGTAATGAGGACCGCCGAAAATGCCGCCGCCACGCTGTGCCGAAACGGATGACATGCAGACGATCGATCCCGATTTTTGCTGCCGCATGTACGGAATGGCGGTCTGGCTGAGATTAAACACGCCCGTCAGGTTTACAGCGATGATCTTCGCCCAATCGTCTTCGCCGATTTCCAGAAGCTTCAGCGGCGCGGTGATGCCCGCATTATTGCAGAGGACATCGAGACGACCGTGACGCTCGACGATCTCCTGCACGGCCGCTCGGCATGCCGCGCGATCGGTGACATCGCAGCGGATGCCCATATGGCCCTCGCCCTCAAGACTGTCGGCTGCATTCCTGGACGCATCCGAATCGAGATCGAGAATTGCGACGCGCGCGCCGAACCCAGCCATGAGCCGGGCCGTGCTCAAGCCGATTCCGCGTTCACTTGCCGCACCGGAGATCGCAACGACTTTGTCTTTCAGGATCATGATGTCCTCCCAGATTTCGCGTCGAAAATGGACCGCGATCGCCGGCAGGACAAACGCAAGATTTACAACGATTGCTGAATCGTGTTCATCTATGGAGATGCCTTCCGTTCCGCTATCTCTTCTGGGACCTTTCGAGGCCGCTGGCCGTTTGTGCTCATTCAGGAGCGCGGCGGACGAAATGAATCTGACGCCAAGCGCCGTCAGTCACGCCGTGCGCAAGCTTGAAACGCTGACGGGTGTCCGACTTTTCTCGCGCAATGGCCGAAAGGTGCGTTTGACAGCGGAGGGAGAGGCCTTGCTCGAGCGCGTGCAGACCGGCCTCGAATCCATCCGTGAAGGCATCGACCTAATTTCCACCCATCAACCGCAATTGCTCAGGCTGCATTGTGCACCGAGCCTTGCGGCGCAATGGCTGACCCCGCGCCTTGCTTCGCTCTTTCGAGCCTATCCAGCGCTCGACGTGCGGCTGGCAGCGAATCTGCGCTACGCGGATTTTCCTGCGGCGGAGTTCGATGTCGACATCACTTACGGGCAGCACGCCGGCCCGGACTGCTATTCGATTCCTCTGGGTTACGAGACCGTCACGCCGATGTGCGCGCCCCATCTTGCCCACAGGCTGCAACGTCCCGAAGACATTCTTTCCGAACGGCTGATCCACAGCGACAACAAACGGGTCAGGTGGATCGATTGGTTTCACCGGAATAGCATCACCGCGCCGGAAACCGCCGGCTCGCGGTTTGATCGGAGCTTCATCGCGATCGCCGCGGCGGTCGACGGGCTGGGGGTTTGCTTGGAGTCGACCCGTCTCGCCGAACGCGAACTGCGTGATGGCCGGCTCGTTTGTCCTCTCATCAACAAATCGCAATCGGTTGATTATCTGGCGCATTATTTCGTCTATCCAGAGTCTTCCAGGAACAAGACGAGTGTCAGGCTTTTTCGCGACTGGCTGTTCCGCGAGCTTGAACTGCCCGAATTCGATGAAAACAACGTAAGGGCTAGGTAGATTCTTCGATCGCAAACCAATCGAATTCGACCAATCCCCTGTTCAGTAAAATTTCACGAACATATTTTTTAACTCTAGAATTTGGTTAGGCAATAGCACGTAGGATCCAATTATCCTCGATGTATTATTAATTTCGCCTCAATTGTGTTGTCCCCGCCTTCATCTGCACTCCAAACCATGCGCGGCATGGTCTGGTAGTATTCTGGAAGCAGTGAACGTCTCGAAGAGTGACTGTTGAGTCTTGTCTTTCGTGGGCGCGCGGGAGGGGATAGCCCGAACCGTTGCCGAATGGTGCGGGCAAAGGCATCGGCTCCATCGTAGCCAGCATCCTTCGCTATGTCCGTAACGCTTTCGGCATCGTTCCAGGCCGACTGGCGCGAACGGGAGCGACGACTCGTCGGCGTCGATGAGAAGGGCAGCTTTCCTGGTCTAGTCGCCTGACACCTGCCGATCCGGCTCCCACCCCAGATCGGATTCGGTAGACGAAGCGCCAGCTGCACAAAGCGGTCATCCGTTGTGAGCGAATGACCGCTCCATGTTCAGATTTCGGTCCGTTCAGCCAGAAGTAACGCGTCCTCGATATCCACACCGAGATACCGAACCGTGTTCTCGATCTTGGTGTGGCCGAGCAGGATCTGGATCGCGCGCAGATTGCCGGTTGCCTTATAGATCATAGCGGCTTTCGTTCTTCGCAGCGAGTGCGTGCCATAGTCCGATGACCGAAGCCCAATAGCTGTCACTCATTCATCGACCAGTCGGGCATACTGCCGCGTGCTCATGTGGTGCGACTGATCAACCCGACTTGGGAAAGCGTAATCACCGACGGTGCCTCCGCGTCTTTCAAGCCACGCCAACAGGCTGACACGCACATCGCTGGTGAGTTCGAATTGAACGGGACGTCCGGTTTTCTGTTGAATGACCGTCGCCCGCGTTCGAATTTCTGGCCCGGTGACCAAGTCGCCTGTCTTTGTTCCCCGTCAGCACCTATGGCCCAGATTTGAGGTTGTGATTTAAGGAGGATTTGGGTCTCGTCGTAGTGACGAAGGAACGAAGATGAGACCCAAATCCTCCAATGCAAAGAAGCCTG
>SCRB01000237.1 GCA_004299545.1 Rhizobiaceae bacterium | reverse complement strand
GACGACCGCGTATCTCAAGAAGAATGCGAGGCGGGGAGACATCCCTGTTTCCATTATCTTCGCCATCACCATCGCGGTGATCTGCGTCGCCCTCCTCTCGGTCTTTGAGCTCATCGCTTCCAGCAAAAGTCCTTCGCCTTTCGCGCTGGCCCTTTCGCTTGCCTCGATTCCGCTTGGCTGGTTCACGATCCACACGATGGCGGCTCTCCATTACGCGCATCTCTACTGGTTTGCCGGCGATGCGGGAAAGGCCGGCGGCAAGGGATCGCCAACGCCGCATGGCGGGCTCGACTTTCCGGGAAAGGCGGAACCAGCCGGCTGGGACTTCCTCTACTTCTCGACGGTCATCGGCATGACGGCGCAGACCGCCGACACGGGCATCACCACGACACCGATGCGGCGCGCGGTGCTCCTCCACTCCGTCGTCTCTTTCTTCTTCAACACCGTCATCGTCGCCGCCGTCGTGAACGTGGCGGTTTCCATTGGCCATTGACGGACGAACGCACGCCAGCGAAGGCAGAAGTTGAATAGCTGCGTCCACCTGCCCGCCTTGTTTCGACGCGTTGAAAGGTTTATGTGACCGGTGACGCTTCAGGCTCGACTCGGACGGGCGGGAAAGGAATCCTCCATGGCTGGCATCAACGAATTCATCGACAACGAAGTGAAGTCGAACGACGTCGTTCTTTTCATGAAGGGCACGCCCGGCTTTCCGCAATGCGGGTTCTCCGGACAGGTCGTCCAGATCCTCGACCATCTCGGTGTGGATTACAAAGGCGTGAACGTGCTCACGTCGAACGATCTGCGCCAGGGCATCAAGGATTACTCCAACTGGCCGACCATCCCGCAGCTTTACGTCAAGGGCGAATTCGTCGGCGGTTGCGACATATTGCGCGAAATGTTCCAGGCCGGTGAACTGCAATCCTTCCTCGAGGAGAAGGGCGTCAGCGTCAAGGGCGCGGCTTAAACCGTTCGGAAGGCTGGGCCGCAAGCGCGGCCTGTCTGGTCCTGTCCGGGCTTTTCCCGGAAGTTATGTTGTCCGATGCGCCGGCTTTCCGGCGCATTTCGTTTTGCTTGGAACCGCTCAATGCACCAGACCGCGCGATCGCAGACCGGCGCGCTTGCCATACCGCGCTGGGAATTCATCACCCTGACGGCGGCATTGATGGCGCTCAACTCGCTCGCCATCGACATCATGCTGCCTGGCTTGCAGCAGATCGGCGCGAGCCTCGGCGTCGATAACGACAATCACCGGCAATATGTCATCACCGCCTACATTCTCGGCTTCGGCCTGGCGCAGCTTATCTTCGGGCCCCTTTCGGACCGCTTCGGCCGCCGCCCTCCCCTGATCGCCGGGATCGTGATCTATGTCGGGGCCTGCATCGCGGCAGCCGCGTCGCCAAGCTTCGCCACGCTGCTCGCCTGCCGCTTCGTCCAGGGCGTCGGCGCGGCGGCAACGCGCGTCATAGCGGTTTCGATCGTGCGCGACGTCTTCGACGGCCGGCGCATGGCGGAAGTTATGTCGCTCATCTTCATGGTATTCATGGCGCTGCCGATCATCGCCCCCAGCATCGGGCAATTCATCATGCTGTTCGGGACGTGGCATTACATCTTCGTGTCCATGGCGGCGGGTGCGCTCCTCGTCGCAGTCTGGGCCCTCCTCAGGCTCCCCGAAACGATCCATCCGGAGGATCGCCGCACGCTCGATGCCAGGGCTGTCCTCGGCGGTTTCCGCATCGTCCTGACCAACCGCGCCGCGCTGTGCTACACGCTTGCGAGCACGTTCATCTACGGCTCGATGTTCGGTTTCGTGAATTCGGCGCAGCAGATCTATATCGACATCTATCACGTCGGCGAGATGTTCCCGATCATCTTCGCCGGAGGCGCGAGCATGATCGCCGTATCGAACTTCCTCAATTCCAGGCTCGTCGGGAAGATCGGAATGCGCCGGCTTTCGCAGGCTGCGCTGCTGCTTTTCCTCGCAATCAGCGCCGTCTGGCTGGTGCTCTCCCTCATCATGCCGGTTTCGCTCACTCTCTTCATCATCATCTTCACCTGCGCCATGCTGCCTTTCGGCGCGCTCGGAGCGAATTTCAATGCGCTTGCCATGGAGCCGCTTGGCCATATCGCCGGCACGGCTTCTTCGGTTCTGGGCTTTGCACAGACCTTTTTCGGCGGCATCATCGGAACCATTATCGGTCAGTACTTCAACGGCACGGTGACACCGCTGGGCGCTGGCTTCTGCCTCGTTTCGGTGGGCGCTCTGGCCGCAATCCTGGTCGCCGAAAACGGCAAGCTGTTCAGCCAGCAGAACCCGCCGGTGGAAAGCCTGGCCTGGCTGGAGTGATCAGGCGTCGCGATCCACCGGGATGCTCGCGGCACCGAGCGCCGCAAAATCGAAGAGCTCGCGGTCGAGAAGGTGCGAGGGCCTGACATTGGCGAGCGCGCGGATCATCGTATCCTTGCGGCCGGGCATCCGCCGCTCGATGTCGTCGAGCATCGCCTTCATGAGATTGCGCTGCAGCCCGTCCTGGCTGCCGCAGAGATCGCAGGGAATGATAGGGAACCGCATTGCCTCGGCGAAGCGCGCGAGGTCGGCCTCCGCCGCATAGGCAAGCGGCCGAAAGACCATGACGTCGCCCTCGTCATTAACGAGCTTGGGCGGCATCGCCGCCAGCCGGCCGCCATGAAAAAGGTTCATGAAGAAAGTTTCGAGAATATCCTCGCGGTGATGGCCGAGCACCAGCGCGGCGCATCCCTCCTCGCGCGCGATGCGGTAGAGATGGCCGCGCCTCAACCGCGAGCAGAGCGAGCAATAGGTGTTCCCCTCGGCGATCTTGTCGGTCACTACCGAATAGGTGTCCTGGTACTCGATCCGGTGCGGAATGCCGTTGGCGCCGAGATAATCGGGCAGGATATTTTTGGGGAAGTTGGGCTGGCCCTGGTCGAGGTTGCAGGCGAGAAGATCGACCGGCAGCAGGCCACGCCATTTGAGGTCGAGAAGCAGCGCCAGAAGACCGTAGGAATCCTTTCCACCCGACAATGCCACCAGCCACCGGTCGCCCGACCGCACCATGGCGAAGTCCTCGATGGCCTGCCTGACGCCCCGCAACAGCCGCTTGCGCAGCTTGTTGAATTCGACGGATGCCGGCACGTCACGGAAAAGCGGATGGCACCCTGCCGCTGCAATCTCCTGGTCGGTGTCGGCGCCCGGCAATGCGTTCATGATTGCTTCCCTTCGCCGTCCCCTTATCGCGGAATGGGCCAAAGAAAAAGGCCGCGCAAGTGCACGGCCTCCATCGATATCCGGAAGCTGAAATCAGCGCGAATAGAATTCGACGACCAGGTTCGGTTCCATCTGCACCGCAAAGGGCACATCGGAAAGGTTGGGCACGCGCACATAGGTCGCCGTCATCTTGGTGTGATCGGCTTCGATATAGTCGGGCACGTCGCGCTCGGCGAGTTGGACCGATTCAAGCACGCTGACCAGTTGCTTGGACTTCTCGCGCACCTCGATCACATCGCCGGGCTTGCAGCGGTAGGAACCGATATTGACGCGGCGCCCGTTCACATTGACATGGCCGTGATTGATGAACTGACGGGAAGCGAAGATCGTCGGGACGAACTTCGCACGATAGACGACCGCATCAAGCCGCGATTCGAGGAGGCCGATCAGGTTCTCCGAGGCATCGCCCTTGCGGCGGTTGGCCTCCTCGTAAATCTTGTGGAACTGCTTTTCCGACACGTCGCCATAATGGCCTTTGAGCTTCTGCTTGGCGCGCAGCTGCAACCCGAAATCGGACAACTTACCCTTGCGGCGCTGGCCATGCTGGCCCGGGCCGTATTCGCGCCGATTGACTGGCGATTTGGGGCGGCCCCAGACATTTTCGCCGAGACGGCGGTCGAGTTTGTATTTCGCGGATTCGCGCTTGCTCATCGCATTTCCTTTCAACGCATATCCCCCGGAAGAACCGGGGAGGAAACGCGCCCTCCTCTGGCCCTGTCGGGCCTGACAGGGTTTCACGCGCACGCTTTGCGAGGAAACCCACGGGACACGTCAAAGAAACACCGGGCGTTTCGGCCCGGCGCGAAGGGTCCATAGGAGAATATCCGCTCAATGTCAACGCGGTATGCGTCCTGTATCGCCGATGGTCGGCCATTGATCTTTGAAAGAAAAACGTCTTTCTCGATTTTGAATGAAACGGTAGGTTTCGGCGATGAATGACAACGAACAGCATGCGGTAAGCCTCATCGTTGGCAGGGTGCGGCGGCAAAAAAGCGGCCCGGTGGAAGGCGTCCAGATCATGCTGGTGGCGCCGGACGACGATTCGGCCGCCAGGCGGGCGCTCGATGCCCTCTTGAAGGAAGGCTATGCCGAAGCCGAGTTGGACCGGATCGGCGAGATGGAGGAAATTCCCGACGAGGAACCGCAGCTTTCCGCCTATCAGGGCGCGCTGGAAGGCGAGGTTTCCATCATAATGTTCCAGCTTGACGATTAGGCCGTGTGGACGGTTAGGCTCGGGCGTGGCGCGAGCCAGATTTCGGTCCTGAACAGGAGAAAAGCGCAAGGCGGTGTTGACCACCGTCGAGCATTTTCGACGCCTTCAGGGCCGAAATCCGCCGCGTCCCGAAGGGATATGGCGAAAATCGTCCATCTTGGCGTCGCCGGACCTTGAAAGGGGTCGACCCTTCCCGCGGTCCTGCTCCTGAAGCTGAAAGATTTTCCCTCATACCACGCTCCAAATCCTAATTGTCCACACGGCCTAGCCTCCCTCACTGCGCGAGATAATAGCTCAATTCCTTGATGCGGAGCCGTATGGCATCGACGCGCATCGCCTCTATGTCCGGCGACGCCATGGACCCTCGATCCGCGCGCCATGGGCCGTTATTCGCCCTGTCCTGCGCTTTGTGGAAAGCGTCCCAACGCTGCTGTGCGTCGCGGATGAGCTTGGCCGAACGTTGATCGACCGAGTGGACCACCTTGCGGAAGGTGCCGTGCATCTTGTCCTCATAGGCATTGTAGGCCTTGTGGGTGCAGCGCGTCATGCCCTCCGTGGTCTGCCCGTCGGGCGTGCCGAGGCATTTTTCGAGCCCGGCCTCGATCGGGTCCCCCGAAGCCGCCGGCGGCGGCGGCGCATTCGCCGCGGTTGCAACCGGGGTCCACAGGGACTGTGCGAAGCCGCGCTGATCCGTCTGATAAAGCATGCGCGCCACTTCCGCGTGCCCGTCCTTGCAGCGATAGGAATAAATCGTGTCGTGCCCCGTCGCGACCATCGGCACCGAATCGACGGCCGGATTATCCTTGCAGAACGCGTCCGCGCCGGCGTTGCTCTTGTCGATGTTCATCTTCGAACAGGGCAGATTCGCGCCGATGAAGCAGGCATAGATCCTGCCGCCCATGCAGCGGAATTTGGCCTGGCCTGCCAGCATTTCGTCGGTCGGCTTCTGCGCGGCGTCGGGGAAGAATTTCTTGAAGGCCTTGAGCGCCGCCGCATGCAGCGAAGGCTGGTAATTCCTTACCGTATCGTCGTTAACCTCCTGTTTGCAAAGTTTCGCCAGGTCCGTTTCGGCGGCCGTCGCCAGCGGCACCCGCCCGACGAGGGCCATAAAAGCCACAGCGACCCAGATGAGGCGTTTCTCAGTTCCTTTCGCCAATCCACCCTCCATTCAAGCCGGCATCCCCGTCCGGCTTGAGCAATACGCAAAAGCTACGCTTTTCGTTCCCAGCGCCGCTCGGGCGTCTGCTGCCAATAGGCGACGTCGTTGCCGCTGGCCTTCAGCGTTTTCCACTGCTCACGCGCCGTGGCGACCTGCGCCTCGTCGCTTCCATCGAACATGAACACGATCCTCTCATAACCTTCCAGGGAGGCCGGAACGGCACCATCCACCAGGAAGCGGATCGTTGAGCCGTTCGGATTTTCCTCGCCCGCCGTCAGCAAGACCGGCTGGTCTTCCGCAAAGGGCTCGCGGGCCGTCGCGTGGGCGAGAAATGATTCGTCGCTATACGTCCACAGCGCGACGTCGAGCGCGTCGCGGCGCTCCTCCCCCGCCGTCTGCACAACGGCCCTCCAGCCGCGCGCAAGGCTCTTTTCGAGAAGCGAGGGCAACGCATCCTCAAGCGAGCTTTCCGTCAGATGATAGAACAGAACCTCCGCCATCGGCGGCTAGCCTTCGTAATGGTCGCGGACAAGGCGATCGAGCAGGCGCACGCCGAAACCCGACCCCCATGAATCGTTTATCTCGCTCGCGGGAGAGCCAAGCGCCGTTCCGGCAATGTCCAGATGCGCCCAAGGCGTATCCTTGACGAAGCGTTGGAGGAACTGCGCCGCGATGATCGCGCCGCCATAGCGGCCGCCGATGTTTTTCATGTCCGCGATCCGGGAATCGATCAGCTTGTCATATTCGCTGCCGAGCGGCATGCGCCAGACCCTTTCCCCCGTCGCAAGACCGGCAGCGGCCAGATTGTCGGCGAGCGCATCGTCATTGCTGAACAACCCGGCATGATATTTTCCCAGCGCGACCATGATGGCGCCGGTCAGCGTGGCCAGATCAACCATGAACCGGGGCTGGAAGCGCTCGGCGCAATACCAGAGTGCATCGGCGAGAACGAGGCGTCCCTCCGCGTCGGTGTTGAGCACCTCGATCGTCTGGCCTGACATGGAGGTGACGATATCGCCTGGCCGCTGCGCGTTGCCGTCGGGCATGTTCTCGACGAGGCCCACGACGCCGATGGCATTAAGTGCCGCCTTGCGGGCGGCAAGCACGTGCATCAGCCCCGTCACCGCGGCCGCTCCTCCCATGTCGCCCTTCATGTCCTCCATGCCGGCAGCGGGCTTCATTGAAATGCCGCCCGTGTCGAAGACGACACCCTTGCCGATGAAGGCAACGGGTTTGTCTTTCGCCTTGCCGCCGTTCCAGCGCATGATCCCCAGCCGCGGCGGGCGGACGGATCCCTGGGCGACGCCGAGAAGAGCGCCCATACCGAGCTTGCGCATCTCCCGCTCGGTCAGGATTTCGACCTTCACGCCGAGCTTTTCCAGATCCTTAACCCTGGCGGCGAACTCGATCGGACCGAGATGATTCGCCGGCTCGTTCACAAGATCGCGCGCCAGGTTGACACCCGCCGCCACGGCCGCCCCGGCTTCAAACGCCTTCTTCGCCGCCGCGGCGGTGGACGTGACAATCGTCACTTTCTGCCGTTCGTCGTCCCCGGCCTCGTCCGCATCCCCCTTCCGGGTCTTGTAGCGGTCGAAACCGTAGCCCCTGAGCAGCATGCCAAGCGCGAGATCCGCCGCATCCGCGCCCGTCGCCGCCGGATCCGACCCGTCGAGATAGACAACGACCTTTCGGGCGCGATGAACGGCCGAACAGATGGTTCCGCCGAGCTTGATCCAGAAATCGGGGCCGTGCGCCGAAGCCTTGCCCGTCCCCACAAGGAGGAAGCGATCGGCACTCGAACCGGATGGCGCCAAAATATCCAGATTGGTTGAGGATTTCCCCTTGAACGACGCAATCCCGGCAGCTTTCTCCAGCGTGCCGCCGGGATCGAGCCCTTGGGCAGCCGCCGGGAATTGGAGGCCTTCCGCAACGGGAAATACGGCAACCGCGCCGGACGGCTTCGCCGAGCGCGCAAAGGAGATCTCTATTTTCCGGGACATGAATCCAACATCGGGTTGAGGTTTTCCATGCGATCTTCCGGTTTTTCACCTCTAAGGCAAGTCTCGTGGCGAATCGGCCCCATCATCGAAGGCGTCCCTGCGTATCGGGCAAACCGGCTGGAAGCGATACTGCATTGCAACAAGGCATGGTAAAATCAGCAAAAATCGGCTTATAGAGAAACGTAAAGGAAATATTAACCGTGCTTATTCGCCCATTTTTAGCCAATCTCCCGTTCCATGGCGCCTCCGGGCGGCTAATATGGGCTCGCGGCTGTATTTCAGCGCGGGCATATGTGTCGTGGCGTCGGTCGAGTCTCGAAGCGTGAAGCGGTAATGAACCTAATCGAGCGTTACATCTTCCGGCGTGCCTTCTCGCTCACGATGTCGACGCTATGCATCACGACCGTCATCGTGCTCATCACGCAGGTCCTGCTCAGGGTCGACATCCTGACCCAAACCAGCGAATCGCTGCGCACATTCCTGATGTTGTCGCTTCTGCTCATTCCTTCCATGGCGCTGCTCGTCGCGCCTTTCGCCCTCCTCATCGGCGGCTCCCAGGTGCTCAACACCATGAACGCCGATTCGGAACTGGCCGTCATCGAGGCATCTGGCGGATCGAGCTGGCTGACGGCGAAACCCATCCTGCTTATCGCCATCGGCTTGACGCTCGCCAGCCTCGTCGTGTCGCTTTTCGTCGAACCGTGGTCCAATCGCAGCCTGCGCGACCTTACCCGCGCGGCCAGCGCCGACCTTGTGCATTTCGCCGTTCAGTCCGGCGCCTTCAAGAAACTTCAGGACAATCTCTATATCCAGATCGGCGAGGAACTGCCGGGCGGCGATTTCGGCGGGATATTCATCATAGATAACCGCGATCCGACCAAGAACATCATCTATTACGCCAAGCGCGGCTCGATCCAGTCGTTCAACGACGATGATTTCCTGCTCATGACCGACGGAGAGATACAGCAGAAGAATATACAAACCAACGCGATATCGGTCATACGCTTTCAATCCTATGCGCTCGATTTCTCGGATTTCGGCTCTGCCTCGAAGGATCATTCCGCTTTTCGCTTCCCCAAGGAGCGGAGCACGGCCTATCTCTTCCACCCGGATCCGAACGACCCTGTCTTCAAGTCGAGACCCGGGCTTCTGCGGGCCGAATTGCACAGACGCTTTTCCGATTGGCTTTATCCTCTGGCGTTCGGGGTCATCACCATCTATTTCGCAGGCGGCGCACGATCGAATCGCGAGGAGCGGCTGTGGAGTATGACGTTTGCGGGCCTCATCGCGCTCGGCTTCCGGGCGGCCGGATTCGTTGCCGTCAACAATGCTGGTCGAAATCCTGAAACCGCGTTCATTCCCTATATTGTCGCACTTGCTCCCGTCGTGATCTTCACAGCCCTTATCCTCTTCGGCAAAACGGCGCGCGGTTCGCAGAAATGGACCGACAAGGCGGGCGAGATCTTTTTCCACCTCCTCGGCCGTCTTTCGTCGTTCCGGCCCGCAGCCGGCGGAGGTGGCTGATGATCGGCTGGACGCTTTTCCGCTATTTCTTCCTGCGCTTCCTTATCATGACGGTGCAGTTCTTCGTCGGTGTCGCCGTCATCTGCTATCTGGCGGATTTCACGGAGTTTTCGCGCCGAGTCTCGTCGCTGCCGAATTACACGATCGCCACCGGACTTCTCGTCTCGGCGTTGCATGTGCCACTCATCCTGCAGACGGCAATTCCCTTCATCATCCTGTTTTCGGCGATGGCGACGCTGATGATGCTGAACCGCAAGCATGAACTGGTGATCGCGCGCTCCGCCGGCGTCTCGGCATGGCAGTTTCTCCTGCCTTTCTGCCTGGCGAGTTTCCTGATCGGCCTGGTCACGATCATGATCTTCAATCCGGCGGCAGCACATGCGCTGGCAAAGGCAGAGCTGATAGAGGCGTCCTTCAGGGGCGACACCGGGCTCGTCGAGACCAACGACCGTATCCCCTGGCTGAGACAGCAAACATCGGAGGGCACGACCGTCATCGGCGCCGAGAAGAGCGCGAATCGTGGCCTTCTTCTCGCCAACGCGACGTTCATAAGGCTGGACGACAGCGATTCGATTACGATGCGCCTCGATGCGAAGCAGGCCGTGCTCGCAAACGGCGCATGGCATCTGACGGACGTGACCAAGCTGACAAGCGACGGTCAACGCTCGACGCAGCCGACGGCGACCGTCAAATCGGGTCTCAAGCCGGAATTCATCCAGGAACGCCTGGCCCAGCCGGAGACCATCCCCTTCTTCGAACTCGGACGCGCCATCAGGATCGCTCATTCCTTCGGCCTGAAGGCCGGTGGCTTTGCGATGCAATATAATTCGCTGATCGCGCTGCCGTTCCTGCTCGTGGCGATGACATTGATCGCGGCTACGGTTTCAATGCGCTTTGTGCGCATGGGACAATCGATCCCGATGATTCTCGGTGGAATCCTCGCCGGCTTTCTGCTTTATGTCGTGTCGGTCCTGGTCAAGGCGTTTGGAAGCGCCGATATCGTGCCGCCACCAGTGGCCGCATGGTTTCCGGTGGTCGTGGCCATGTTTTTTGGGGTAAGTTTTCTGCTCCATAAGGAGGACGGTTAGTGGGGATCGCTGCGGCAAAGCACGCCGGGCCGAAGAGGTTGGCGCGTCTTTACGGCGCAACGACGGCGATTGCCTGCATCATGGCGCTGGCGCTCGCCGGCACCGTGCCCGTCGAGGCGCAGAATTTCGGCGCCTTCCAGACCGGCAAGAGCCAGTCCGGCGACAAGCAGATGCTTCTCGAAGCCGATACGCTCACCTTCGACCGCGACAAGAACACCGTTACGGCTTCCGGCGGCGTGAAAATCGAATATCAGGGCAACCATCTCGTTGCGGACCAGGTTACATATGACCGCAGCACCAAGCGGGTCCTCGCCC
>SCRB01000236.1 GCA_004299545.1 Rhizobiaceae bacterium | reverse complement strand
CGCAATAAACGCCGCGCCCGTCGCGCCAGTAAAACGATCGATAAGTTTGCATTATCCGTCGTTTTACGCTCTATGGCGGAAATGGCCGTTTTCGGCGAGCAAAACCCCGAAAACGGCCCTCAACCAAGCCCCGCTCGACGTCAGCGATGAAGCTGGCGTTCGCCAGCAGGGTTGATGCCGGAGGGAAACAGCCCTTCCTCCGCTCCGCTCTCGCCGGTTTCCCGGGTCTTTAGCGAGCCGCCGGCCGGTAGAGGATCACGCGGCCCGACGGAACAAGCTGGCCGAGAATATCGAAATCCCGGATGTTTCCCGTCAGCACGGCGGCGCCGAGAAGACCGGCCTGGTGGAAGATCAGCGCGTCATTCAGGAACCGGCGCTCATGCCCCTCCCCTTTCGGCAGGCCGCTCAGGCGAAACAACAGGCCGGCTACGATTCCGGCCTGACCCCAAATGCTCGCTTCGGGACTATGGAGGCGATGGGCGGGAATGTCCTCGATCATCTCCCCGACCGCTTTCAGCACCGATTTCGTCGTCGAGTGGGCGGGGTCCAGGCGACCGAAAACATGCGTCAGTTCGGCGAGGCAAACGGCCGAATGGTGGCAGAGGCGATAGGTGAGGAGATCGTCGACCGCTTGCGGCGTACGGCCCTGCAGCACATCGAGATAGACGCTGGTGTCGAGGAGCAGTGCGCCGCCGATCGCCGCCTCGTCTGCGGCCCACGCGAGTTCGGCATCGGGCCGTCGTTCGAGGCTCGCAACGTGCTTTTGCGGCTTGAGCGAGCGTAACGCGCTCCGCAGATCAAGCGCCAAGGTCGATATCTGCCGGAATGCTGCCCTTGCGGGCGACGAGCCTCGCCCCGAAATCGTCTTCCAGGACCAGCCGCGACAAGGCCAGCTCCAGGAGTTCTGTATCGGAGGTGACGTGTGCGCGCCTTTTGGCTGCTTCGATGAGCTGGGAGGGTACGCGGCCGGAAAGACGTGTGTTCTTGGCTGCGCCGAGAAGGCCGACCGCCCTTGCCTGTTCAAGCACCAGGCGGTTGCGGGTGCGGGCGACCCGTTCGTCGGTTTCGGTTGCTGATGCGGTGTGAGTTGGCATCGTCAGTCTCCATGCGTTGAACGGAATATAAGAAATGTTGAACGAGGAGGCAAGAACAATGCGCTTGCCGCCCGGCTTCGGACCGGCACCGCCGTCGGGACTCCCGATGAACTGCCCCCGCTCCCGCTTCGCTCACGAGATGCAACGTTCGGCGCCGGAGCGTCCGGTCGCTCCGCGGTGGACAATCTTGTCCTTGGGCTGCACGTTACCTTCCGAAGAATCGCCGTGCAGCGACCTTGGTGGTGAAGATTTTGAGAGATAGGGTCGGTCAAACGATGAAGCAGGCCGATACGAACGATCATGACGATCTGCCTGACATCATCGATGTCGTCATGGAAATGGGCAAGGCGCCAGATAGCGAAGGAAACGATCGGGAACACGCCCCCTCCCCTCCCCCGGCCGTCGCTGCTCCACGACTGCCGGCGCATCTGGAAAATCTCGCCGGCCGTGCCCGCGACTACGTCGAGGCGGCGAGTTCGGCCAACACCCGGCGCGCCTAGGCTGCCGACTGGCGCCATTTTGCCTCCTGGTGCCGCCGCCAGGGCATCGAGTTGCTTCCCCCCGATCCGCAGGTGGTCGGCCTCTACATCACCGCCTGCGCTTCGGGAAAGGCGACCGGCGACAAGAAGCCGAACTCCGTGTCGACCATCGAGCGCCGCCTCTCCTCGTTGACCTGGAACTATGCTCAGCGCGGCCAGCCTCTTGATCGCAAAGACCGCCATATCGCCACCGTCATGGCCGGCATCCGCAACACCCACGCCTCCCCGCCCCGGCAGAAGGAAGCCATTCTGCCCGAGGATCTGGTCGCCATGTTGGAGACGCTCGACCGCGGGACCTTACGCGGCCTGCGCGACCGGGCGATGCTACTCGTCGGCTTTGCCGGCGGCCTACGCCGTTCCGAGATTGTCGGCCTCGACGTTGGCCGCGACCAGACCGAAGACGGCCGCGGGTGGATCGAGATCCTCGACAAGGGCATGCTTGCGACCTTGCGCGGTAAGACGGGCTGGCGCGAGGTCGAGATCGGCCGCGGCTCCTCCGATGCGACCTGCCCGGTCGTGGCGCTGGAAACCTGGCTGAAGTTCGCGCGGATCGCACATGGGCCGCTGTTCCGGCGTGTTACCGGCCAGGGCAAGGCGGTCGGTGCCGAACGCCTCAACGACCAAGAGGTCGCCCGCCTGGTCAAGCGCACGGCGCTGGCGGCCGGGGTGCGCGGCGGACTGAACGAGGGTGAACGTGGAAAGTTGTTTGCCGGGCATTCGCTGCGCGCCGGCCTCGCCTCATCGGCCGAGGTTGATGAGCGCTATGTGCAAAAACAGCTCGGTCACTCGAGCGCCGAGATGACCCGCAAGTACCAGCGCCGGCGCGACCGCTTCCGCGTCAATCTCACAAAGGCGTCGGGATTGTAGCAAGCCCCCTCCCCTGCCCTGTT
>SCRB01000235.1 GCA_004299545.1 Rhizobiaceae bacterium | reverse complement strand
AGAGGCGCGGACGAGAATCGCCATGTCGTTCAGCCTGTGCCGATTGCCATTTTTATCGGGGCGCTGCGCCTGCTCGATCTCTTCGCCGACGGCGCGGGCTTCCTCCTCCGAATCCCAGGCCGCGTGGACCTTCACTTTAGCGTCTTCGGGGTTGGCGGCGTCCGTGAAGAGCGTCTTGCCGAGCCGGCTTTCGTTATGCGCGATCAGATGCGACGCGGTGGCGAGGATATGGGCGGTCGAGCGATAATTACGTTCGAGTCGGATCACGGTCGCGCCGGGAAAATCCTTCTCGAAGCGCAGGATGTTATCCACCTCCGCCCCGCGCCAGCCATAGATCGACTGGTCGTCGTCGCCCACGCAGCAAATGTTGATTTGCTGCGTGGGTCTATTTTTCTCGCTCACGCTGTCGCCGCTTGCGCGGCTTCGCTCCGCGGAGGCGGGCGAAACGTCGCTCGGCGCACGGTCGCGCGCTCGGCCTTCGGCCGGGGAATGACTTACCACACCGGTCGATGGATCCCGGGTCGAACGTTGAGTGCTTGGTGTAATTCCGCCGGGCTGAGCTTTCGGCCGCTGTGCCAACAGTCTCAGCCACATATATTGCGCGGTGTTGGTGTCCTGGTATTCGTCGACGAGGATATATCTGAATTTGCGGTGATATTCCGCCAGTACGTCGGGATGGGCACGGAAGATGCGGATCGGGTGGCAGAGAAGATCGCCGAAATCGCAGGCGTTGAGCGTCTTCAGCCGCTCCTGATAGACGCTGTAGAGCTTGCGGCCCTTGCCGTTGCCGAAGCTTCTCGCGTCGCCCTCGGGGATCTCGGTGGGGCCGAGGCCCTTGTTCTTCCAGCCGTCGATCATCTGGGCGAACTGGCGCGCCGGCCAGCGCTTGTCGTCCAGGCCCTCCGCCTGGATCAACTGCTTGATGAGCCTCACCTGGTCGTCCGTATCGAGGATGGTGAAATCGCTCTTCAGCCCGGCCAGTTCGGCGTGGCGGCGCAACAGCTTGACGCCGATCGAGTGGAAGGTGCCAAGCCACGGCATGCCCTCGACTGCCTCGCCGACCAGAACGCCGACGCGCTCCTTCATTTCTCGCGCCGCCTTGTTGGTGAAGGTCACGGCGAGGATTTGCGAAGGAAAGGCGCGGCCGAGGCTGAGGATATGGGCGATGCGGGTGGTGAGTACACGCGTCTTGCCGGTGCCGGCGCCAGCAAGCACCAGGACAGGCCCTTCCGTCGTCTCGACAGCGAGCCGCTGCTCCGGGTTCAGCCCTTCGAGATAGCGCGGCGCGGTACTTCCCTGCCGGGCGGCCATCGCACGCGCGGCGATGCCGGAGGGACGCTGCTGCGGCGCGCGCTTCTCGTCGAAAAACGGAATATCGTCTGGAAAGCCGGACATTGCGTTCGAATGTAGTGATTCGGGCCGGAAAGACCAGAGAAACAGCGCTCGATCCTGTGGTTCGCTATCGCGCTATGGCTCAGTTTTTCACGCTGGGTTCGGCGCGAGAGACGCGACGATCGGAGAAATTGAGCCGGCCGGCGGCGATGGCGTTGGCGATGAGCGACAAATCGCTGTCGTTGCCGAGAAGCTTGTCCAGTTCCGTCAACTGGTTCATGGCGATCAGGTGCAGGATATCGAGACGCGGCTTTCCGTCGGCGGAGCGGGGCAGGGCGATAACGGCCTGGACGAGATCGGCGGTCGCCGCCTTCGCCCTCAGCCGTTCTGCGTCAGCGCCTCCCGGCGCCTCGACGAAGGCATAGATGCCGACGCCTTTCCGCGGCAGCGGATAGAAGGTGAGAGCCACATCGGAGACACCCGGCTGCGCCTTCAGCGTTTTCGTGATGGCCGGTCCCTCGCGATCGAGGCGGTCGCCGGTGCCGTCGCCGTCCGACCATTTGAACAGACCCTTGGTAACAAGGTTGTAGAGCCTCTTGCCGGTCGCCATCCAGATGCGGGAAGGGAGCGAGCGGCGCTTGAGGATGCGCCTCGCCGTCGGCGTCATCAGGTGCGGCGCGAAGGCGCGTTTCTGCTTCAAGAGGTGGCGGAAGTCCTCATAGGCCATCAGGCGGTAGAGCCAGCCGCGCCGGCGATGGCGCGAGGCCAGTTGGAAGTCGATGACGGCGGCGTTGCCGTCCGGCCGCATCAGCCAGTTCTGCGGCTTGGCGAGGTCGTTATGGGTGATGCCGGCGCGGCGCAACTGGCGCAAAAGCCGCTCGGCGTCGCGATACCACTGCGGCGTCGAGGGGCGGGCAAGATGCAGCGGCACGCCGTCACTCCAATATCTCACCAGCCCGTCGCGGTCCGTCGCGATCAATTGTGGCGTGCCGGCGATACCCCCAGCGGCGCGCAGCGCTCCGATCTCCCGTTTGGCCAGGATCCAGGCGAGCGGCCGCGACCACCAGGGCGAGGCGGTGACGATGCGGCGGATCACAGGGGTCGCCGGATCGCCGGCAAGATGCCCCTTATGCGTCTCCGAGAAGACGTCGCGCTTGAGCACCGTTTCGCTGATGAATTCGGCCATGGCCTTCCTTTCGTCGGCGTCGGTAAACGAAGGCGGAGAAAGGCGCAAGATGTCGACGGGAGTCGGACCGGCCACGGCAGCGGAAGCCAAACCGCCGCCGCTGTCGTTCCCGGCAGGAGGGCGGACCTTATTCCGCCGCTTCCTGCAGAACAGGGTAGTCGGTGTAGCCGCGCGGCCCGCCGTCATAAAAGGTTTCGGGGTTTGCCGGATTGAGCGGTGCGCCCAGCATCAGGCGCTGCGGCAGGTCCGGATTGGCAATGAAAAGCTGGCCAAATCCGACGGCATCGGCCTCACCCTTCGCCAGAAGCTCTACTGCGATATCCGCCGTAAGCCCCTGATTGGCGATATAAACGCCGCCGAAAGCTTTCTTGAGCGCCGGCCCGAGCCGGGGCGCGGCCTGTGTTTCACGCGCCATGATGAAAGCAATCTTGCGCTTACCGAGTTCCTTGGCGGCATAGCCGAATGTTGTCGGCAGGTCGCTGTCGCCCATATCGTTGGAATCAGCACGTGGCGCAAGGTGGACGCCGACGCGGCCCGCCCCCCAGACGCCCGCCACCGCATCGGTGACGTCCAGCATCAGCCGCGCCCGGTTCTCCATCGAGCCGCCATAGCGGTCCGTGCGCTTGTTGGTGCCGTCCTGCAGGAACTGGTCGAGCAGATAACCGTTCGCGCCGTGGATTTCGACACCGTCGAAGCCGGCGCCCCGGGCGTTTTCCGCGCCCCTGCGGAAGGCCTCGACAACCGCCTCGACTTCGCTGGTCTCCAGCGCGCGCGGCGTGACGTAGTCACGCATCGGGCGGAGCAAGCTGACATGGCCGGCCGGCCTGATCGCGCTCGGGGCAACGGGCGGCCGGCCGTCATGGTAGCTCGGGTCGGAGATGCGGCCGACATGCCAGAGCTGCAGCAGGATCCTGCCGCCGGCTTCATGCACCGCCTCGGTAATCGTCCGCCAGCCGGCAATCTGCTCGCCGGACCATATGCCTGGCGTTGCCGGATAGCCGACGCCTTCGGGAACAACGGAGGTGGCTTCTGTGATGATGAGGCCGGCGGAAGCGCGCTGGACGTAATAGTCCTTCATCAGCGCATTGGGCACACGGCCCGGCATGGTGGCGCGGTTGCGGGTCAGCGGCGCCATGACGATGCGGTTCGGCAGATGCAGGCTTCCAACGGTGATCGGGTCGAAAAGTGTAGGCATCGGTCAGTCCCTGGGAACGTTTCTATTGTTCAAGGATCATTGAACTAATGCCTCGAAACCGGGCTGACAAGACCGACGATGCAGCAAATTTTTCGAAATGTTTTCCCCGGAGAGGGACGACAGGCGCCAATCGGTGGCGATCAACTCCGGCGTGGCTTGCGCTTGCGTGCCTGTTCGGTACGAGCTTCCGAAGCGCACCGCTCCATGAAGATGGTTTTTGTGACGCCGTGTTTCAGTTTTCCCGTCGCCATGGCGGCGTGGTATTTTTCAGCGCATGTCAGGCCGCTTTCCCTGGCAAGCGCAGGGCCCACAGTCAGCGCGGAAGCGATCGCAATCGCCGCCCCGGCAAGCATCCATCGTATCGCCCCCGTCATTGCGGTTCCCTTTTCGCCTTGTTGTTCTTGTTTTTCATGCGAAGGCCACCGAACTGTTCAAAGCCCGGTGGCCTTCTTGCGCTTGTTTCACAGCCCGAAATGGCCGGCGAGACCGGGAACGTCGTTGACGATCTCGTTGACCGCATCCGGGCCGGCCGCTGTCTTGGCCTGTTCGATCAACTGCTTGCCGGCTTCCTCCACCTGGGCGACGCTCAGGCCTAGGCCTTTCAGTTTGGCCATCCCGTTGACGAGGGCACCGGCACGGTCTCCCAGCGCCGAGCCGAGCATACCCATCAGCCCGCCACCGCCGGCCGGTTTGGCCATGACGTCATAGCGCTGCGCGAGATCACGGGCGCCGGGCAACTGGTCGAAAAGCGCATCGGCCTTGGTTCCCGTTGCCTCGTGGTCGAGGACCGAGAGGATCGTGCCCACCGCGCTTTCGGCGGTGGCATTGTCAACGTTCAGCCGTGAAGCCACGGCTGACACGATGTCCTGGACGCCGATGCTCACCGGTCAGCCCTGCTGGCCCTTGAGGCGCGTATTGCAGGCGCTCCAGAATTGCGGCCACTTCTGGCCTGCCTTGATCTTGCCGGCGTCCTTCGCCTGGTGCCACTCCACACTGCATTCATGAATGCGCTTGCGGAAAGCGATCTGGCCCGGTGTCAGCGGCTTGCCGTTCTTGTCCACGGTCGCCGCCTTGTAATTGGACGATCCCATGGTCGACTTCGGCTCAGGCGGGACCGCCGCCTCTTCGTCTGTATTGCCGGCCTTGCAGTCCGCCATGAACTGCTTCCTTGTCTTGCCGGCGAGCTCGCCGCCTGCCTTGGCGGTCTTGTATTGCGCCGTGCAGGACGGGGCCTTTTCATGCGTTGCGGCCTTCGTCTCCTTTTTCATTTCGTTCTTTGGAGCAGCCGCTGTGTTTGCGGCTGCAGTGTCGCCCTTCATTTCGGCGCTGCAGGCCTTCAGGAATTGCGGCCATTTCTGCCCGTTCAGCGTACCGCCGGATTTGGCAGCTTTGTACTTGGCACTGCATTCCGTGGTGACGCTGTTTGCCGCCGCGTTGGCGGGCAGAATGGGGAGCGCCATGAAAGCTGCGCCGACAAGAGCCCCCAACCCTGCCAGCATTAGTTTCGAGATCGTCATGTGTGTCCTCCTTAGGAACGACCCTTCGCACCGGATTATCCGGCTTTTCTCAAAAGTTTCAAAAGAAATCGCTACGGACGCCGCCGACGGGATGGTGGTCGATCC
>SCRB01000234.1 GCA_004299545.1 Rhizobiaceae bacterium | reverse complement strand
TCAATGCATGACCCAGTGGGTTGCCATCGGACCGGACGGCATCACTCTTGGAGAAACAGCGCGGTGCTTCGCAACGCTTGTGCTGACCAGCCTGCCTCTGTCGCTCGCAATGCTGGTAATGCTGCGCTACGCGGCTCAGCTTCGCCCGACCGCAGTCACCCTCATGGGCAGCTTGGCAGTGGCCGGGATCACAGCGACTGCTCTATCGCTTTTTCACGTCATGGACGCCACCGTCATGATCCTGATGTGGAATCTCGGCGTGGCGATCACTTTCGTCGGGTTTGGCAGTGTGTTTGGCAGCAGAATGTTCCGATGGGTCGCGCCCCGCGCGTTCCTGGCCCGTGAATAGGACACGCCAAAGATATGGGAACCTTCACTCGAGTGTCGGTGGCTCTCTACGTTGTCACCTTGCGTTCCGCCCTGCCCGGCTTGGCAACGCCAACGCATGTTTCAGGAGTCAGCGCCAATTTTCCCTTGTCGATAATCGCATGCGCTTCACTGGTCCGATGATCAGGCGGTTGGGATGGCATCTGTCTTTGGGTCATGTGCTGCCGTCGTCAGTGCGGTTCTTATTGTTTTCACTGCTGGAGCCGCCCGAGCGCAGTCGTCGAATGGCGACATTCTTGTTGGCCCATTCTCCCAAGGCTCGTTGTCAGGTTGGCGGAGCCGGTCTTTCAAGGGCGAAACCAAGTACGAATTCGTCAAGGATTCCGAGTTGGGTTCGACAGCCCTTGCCGCTACGACCGACGGCGCGGCCTCGGGCCTCTACAGGAAAATAAAGATAGATCTCACAAAGACGCCGTTTCTCAACTGGTCGTGGAAGGTGACGAACATCTTTCCCAAGATCGACGAGACGGTGAAATCAGGAGATGATTTTCCGGCCCGTATCTATGTGGTGATCGAACGTGGTCTCCTCGGAGCGCGTTCACTCGCTCTCAACTATGTCTGGGCGAGCCAGCATCGCGTCGGAAGTGAATGGCCGAGCCCCTATACCGATCAGGTTCTTCTGATCGCGACCGACAGCGGCCCGCAGGGGCTCGGGTCATGGGTTCGCCATAAGCGCAACCTCCGGGAGGATCTGAGGAAGAGCTTCGGTGAAGACATCACGGAAATTGACGCCGTTGCGATCATGACCGACGCCGACGATTACAAAGGCCGCGCGCGGACTTATTACGGCGATATCTGGTTCAGTTCGAATTGATCGATGTTCGACCCAGGCGGTAGCTGTCGACAAAGCGTTGGTCGATCCAGCGTTTGAGCCACAGGGCCGGCGGCCCCTTGAACCACAGCCGGCCCCGCAGCATCAGCGCTGAGGTATGCCCGAGACCGACTATGGCGAGATAGTGTTTTTGGGGCACGAACGGAATGAGCGGTTTGCCGGACAGTTCCGCGCCAAGATTGGCGAGCAGGATAGGCGCCTGCCGCACGGCGTAGACACCGGCACGCGGCAGGGCACGCCCGTCAAACGCGATACAATCGCCGGCGGCGAAGATCGAGACATCGCCGGTGGACGTGAGGAACCTGTCCACGATCAGCGCCCCGTCAGCGTCAAATGGAAGATCGAGCCGGGCAGCGATGCGCGATGGCACCAGACCTGTCGCGTTGACGACGATATCGCAATCCTCACGCGTTCCGTCATTCAGAAAAACGCCATTCTCCTCCGCCAAAGTGACGGCGGCCGGCCAACGGATCTCGATATTCATAGTGCGGAGATGCCGCATAAGAGCGGCCGCAACACCGCGGGGAAGGTGCTTCAACGGCGCTGATCGGCTGTAGATCGTGATTTCCATCTCGCGCCCGTGCAGATCGGACAGGGCGCGAAGGTTGGCGGCAATCTCGATGCCGGTCACACCGCCGCCGACCACTGCGATACGAAGCACGGGTGGGTCGGCTCCTCGCCATTCTTCCTCGATCCGATTGCGAAGTTCGACAAGCGAGCGGATCGGCTTCACGGAATATATGGAATGTCCCGTGCCGCACAAAGGCGGCGGAGCACTCCCGAGATTAAGCGAAAGCAGATCGAACCCGATCCGCCGCCCGTCCTCCAGAAGCACTTCCCGCGTCGCACGGTCGAGCCCGATCATCGTACCGAGATGAAGCTTGGTACCGGAATTGATCGCGAGTTCGCCAATGTCAACGCGATCCGCTTCCGGCGGGGAAAGCCCACCAAGCATCCCAGTCGCCATGCCCGAGTACCAGAAATCGCCTTGTGCAATGATCACGACTTCCGCCCCGATGCATCTGAGCGCCGCTGCGTTTTTCAGAATATGAAGATGGGCGTGGCCCGCTCCGACAAGTACAACACGCTTTCTCACAGGACCTGACTGTCTTCGGCCAGGGCAACCGCCGATCTGGCGATGCTGCCAAGCCGGTCCCGATTTCCGCCCGCTCGCGCCAATACGCGAAGCGTGATGACAGCGGACAATAGCAGGCGCGCTGTCGCGCGAGTGTCCCGGGAGCACTGATGGTGCGGTCCGGTGGGAATGCGTTCCAGCGCGCGATAGAAGCCGTCCTCGATTTCGCGCAGGCTCGCCTCGATCAACTCCGCGAATTCCAGATCCCATGGCGCGATTTCCATCGCCGAATTGACGAGCAGACATCCACGGCGGTCATTCAGGGACGCTGCAACAAGGCCGTCGAAGAAGCTTCGGATACCGTCGAGCGGGTCCTCGCTGGCGTCAAGCTCCGCGATCCTCCGCCGCGCATAGGTGTCGAGATATGTATCGAGACAATGCCGGAACAGCGAACGTTTGTCGCCGAAGGCATTATAGAGACTGGCGCCGGTCATCGACATCGCGCTCGTAAGATCGCGCACGGATGTCGCTTGATATCCGTGGCGCCAGAACTGATTCATTGCCGCGGCCACTGCTGTCGGCTGATCAAAAGCTCGTGGTCGTCCCATTTGGTCCTCCTCAAGCCGAGTTCCATGTCTCGTAGCCCTTGCCAAGCCGGCAGGGCCATGTAAGTTTTATATCGATCGATCTAAAATCGCAACACGCCCTGCCCATAAGGACACCTGCCATGACCGCCGCTTTTCCTCACCTTCTTCCGCGCCAGGCCGTTCCCGAACTGCAGATGCCGGTTGTCGGGGGACGTACCTATGACATAAGCAAAGAGGCACCAACGACCTTCTCGCTGATCGTGTTCTATCGCGGGCTGCATTGCCCTATCTGCAAGGCGCAGCTCAGAGACCTCGAAGCCAAGCTTGGTGATTTCGAGCGCCGGGGTGTCTCGGTCGTGGCGATTTCGACAGACAATGAAGAGCGCGCGGTTCGGACAAGTCTCGACTGGCAATTGTCGCACCTCCGTATCGGCTACGATCTGCATCTGCAGGTCGCCCGGGCGTGGGGCCTTTATATTTCCCGGGGTCGTGGGAAGACATCCATCGGGGTAAACGAGCCCGATCTCTTCTCCGAGCCGGCCATCTATTTGGTTCGGCCGGATGGAACACTCTATTTCGGCAGCGTTCAGACCATGCCGTTCGCGCGTCCCCATTTCGCGGACATTCTGGGGGCGATCGATTTCGTGGTGAAGAACAATTACCCGGCGCGGGGCGAGGTTGACGTAACTTTTGACCCCGCTGAAGCGAAATAGGAGCAGGACTCCAATTATTTCGGCGCCAAGCGTGGCGGCCGACCACCAATGAGGCCGCGCGCATGGATCATGTCGAGACGTTTCGCCGCCCTATCAAGACTATCGGCGCGGCCCTCTTCTTCGCGGCGGTTCTCATTCTGGCTGTGATCGTAAAGGGCCATTTCGATCTTGCGGAGATCACGGGCCGGCTCGTCGCCGCGAAGAACTGGATCAGCTTGCATCCAGCGCCTGCGGTATTCTTCTTCACCATCGTCTATATCGCCGTGACCGGCTTGTCGCTGCCCGGTGCAACGATCCTTACGCTGGCCGGCGGCAGCTTGTTCGGCCTCTGGGCGGGAACCGTGCTCGTCTCCTTCGCCAGTGTCGTGGGTGCAACGGTTGCCATGGTCGTCGCACGTCATTTTCTCCGCGATTTCGTTGAGCACCGCTTCCCTCAGGCCGTTGCGAAGGTCAATCACGGGGTCGCGGCGGATGGCGCCCGCTACCTGTTCGCCTTGCGTCTCATTCCTGTCATCCCGTTCTTCCTCGTCAATCTGGCGATGGGACTGACCCGCATGCCCGTCCTCACCTTCGCCTGGGTGAGCCAGCTCGGGATGCTCCCTGGGACCGTCGTCTACGTCAATGCCGGTCGACAACTCGCCTCGATCGAATCGGCGGCCGGCATATTAAGCCCGCGCGTCATTCTTGCATTCGCCGCCCTCGCGGCCTTGCCTTTTGTTGCCAAGGCGGGGAATGCATGGTGGAGCGGTCGCAACGCCTTGCGGGCATGGCGGCGCCCCCGCCGGTTCGACTACAACCTCATTGTGATCGGCGCCGGCTCGGCTGGTCTGGTGACGGCCTACATCGCGGCAACGGCCCGCGCCCGCGTTGCGCTCATAGAACAGAGTGAAATGGGCGGTGACTGCCTGAACACGGGTTGCGTCCCTTCGAAGGCGCTGATCCGGTCGGCAAAGCTCGCGAAAGAGGGGGCACATCCGGAGCGCCTGGGTCTCAAAGGGCGTCTGGAGCCGGATTTTCCCGCGATCATGCGTCGGATCCAACGAGTGATCGCGCGCGTCGCACCTCATGATTCGGCCGAACGATATCGTGGGCTCGGTGTCGATGTGATCAAGGGACACGCCAAGGTCTTCGACCCCTGGACTGTCGAAGTCGATGGCCGCCGACTCTCGGGGCGCCGGATCGTTCTCGCGACTGGCGCCGAGCCGGCCATCCCGCCGATACCGGGGCTTGCAGACGTGGAGCCCCTGACTTCTGAAACGCTATGGAACCTGAAGGAAAGGCCGGATCGGCTGCTTATCCTGGGCGGCGGAGCGATCGGCTGCGAACTTGCCCAAAGCTTCGCCCGGCTCGGATGCGAGACAACGATCGTGGAAGCGTTGCCGCGATTGCTCAGCCACGAGGACCATGATGTCAGCCAAGCCATGCAGGCGCTCCTCATGGCGGACGGCGTCGCCATCGTGACCGGTGCCGCCGTCCGCTCCTTTGTGCAGGACGGCCAATCCCGAAGAGCGCACCTTGCCGATGGCCAGGCCATCGGCTTCGACCGAGTTGTCGTCGCCGTCGGTCGTCGGCCGCGTACGCGTGGATTCGGTCTCGAGGAGCTCGGGCTCGTCGAGGATGGCCATCTCGTTGTCGATGACCGGCTGAGGACCCGTGTGCCGACCATCTATGCCGCCGGCGACGTCATCGGACGACTTCAGTTCACACATGCCGCTAGCCACTATGCCTGGTTCGCCGCGATGAATGCGCTTTTTGGCGATTTCAAGAGCTGGAAATTGCACACCAAGACGTTCCCGGCGGTGATCTACACCCATCCCGAAATTGCCCGTGTTGGAATGAGCGAGGCAGAGGCCCGTGAAAAAGGCGTTGCTTATGAAATAACCCGATATGACCTCGCTGAACTCGATCGGGCCATCGCCGACGAGGCGAACGAAGGCTTCGTCAAGGTTCTGACAGTGCCCGGCAAGGATCGTATTCTGGGTGCGACGATCGTCGGTGCCCGAGCCGGTGACATGCTCGGCGAGTTCACGCTGGCAATGCGAAACGGGCTTGGCCTCAATGCCATCCTGCGGACCATCCACCCATACCCGGGGTGGATGGAGGCGGCAAAGGCCACGGCCGGTGAATGGCGCCGGGCCCATGCGCCAGCTTGGGCATTGAACTTGTCGGCCCGCATTCTTCGATGGCTGAGGGGGTGACGCAATGTTTGATCGCCATCTCCAGCCTCTGCAAAAACGCCTACTGGACCCGCCGGCAGACTGGCTCGCGAAACGCGGGATTTCCGCGGATATGGTAACGCTATCCGGTTTTGCCATAGGCGTATGCGCTGTTCCGTTGCTGGTCTTCGGACATCCTACGACCGCACTGTTGGCAATCCTGGCCAACCGCATCCTCGACGGTCTCGATGGTGCTGTGGCGCGGCGGACGAACCCGACAGATCGTGGCGCTTTTCTCGATATAGCGCTCGACTTCGTCTTCTATGCGCTCGTCCCATTCGGTTTCGCCCTGGCCGATCCGGAAGCGAATGCCCTGGCCGCGGCGATGTTGCTGCTCGCCTTCGTGGGCACCGGCAGCAGCTTCCTCGCCTTCTCCACGATCGCGGGCCGGCGGGGCATATCGTCCACGAACTATCCCGCGAAGGGCATCTATTACCTTGGCGGGCTTACCGAAGGGGCGGAGACGATCGCCGTGTTCGTAGCGATGTGCATCTGGCCGTCCGTATTCCCTGCCATCGCCTTCGGTTTTGCCGTGCTATGCACCGTGACGACGATCACCCGATGGTGGTCGGGTTGGCATGCCTTTGCCCGATCGGATCGTCAGGCAGGGATAACGACGCGACCAAAAGCGGCCGAAAGCCAACACCCCCCAAGAGAAACTCATATCCAGCCGACACGATGATAAAAGCACATAGATTGACTGTTCCGAGCATCCTCGCGACCGTGATGGCGTTGGGGTTTGGAATGACCCATGCCGCGGTGCAGAACCATTGATGATCAAGCCGCTTGGCCAGATATGCGCGCGCAAATGGCTTTGGCAGTATCGGCGCTCCCACCACGGGAGGAGAGGAGACAGAACCTTGCGATCTATTTCGACCGTCATCACGTCCGGCGTGACGCTCGCGCTAATCGCCGCGGTGTCGGCGCGCGCGCAAACGCCTGATCCATCCGACTGGCCGGCGGTTGTCAGCCAGGCCAAGGGTGAGACGGTTTACTGGAACGCCTGGGGCGGATCCGACAACGTCAACGACTTCATCGCCTGGACCGGTCGCCAGCTGCAAAAGCGCTACGGCTTCAAGGTGGTCGAGGTCAAGGTCGCGGATACAGCCGAAGCCGTCGCCAAGGTCGTTGCCGATAAGGCCGCCGGCAAGAACACGGACGGTTCGGTCGACCTTATCTGGATCAACGGCGAGAACTTCGTCGCCATGAAGAAGCAGAACCTCTTCTTCACACCGGGTTGGGCGACGAAGCTTCCGAACTGGAAATATGTCGATACGCGAAATCCGACCGTGACGACGGATTTCAACGAGCCCACCGACGGGCTCGAAAGCCCCTGGGGCAATGCCAAGCTGGTCTTCTTCTATGATTCCGCCCGCACGAAGAAGGCGGATCTGCCGAACAATGCGGAGCAGTTGCTGGCCTGGGCGAAGGCCCATCCCGGGCGGTTCTCCTATCCGGCGCCGCCGGCCTTCATGGGCACGACCTTCCTCAAGCAGGTGCTCTACGAACTGATGGACGACAAGTCGAAGTTCTACAAGCCAGTGGATAAGATGTCCTTCAAACAGTACGTCGCTCCGCTTTTCAGCTATCTTGATCAGATCAAGCCTTATCTCTGGCATGAGGGCCGGGACTATCCCAAGGATTACCCGGCCATGAAGCAAATGCTTGCCGACGGATCGCTTGGCATCATCTTCGCCTTCAACCCCTCCGAAGCCTCCTCGGCGATCGAAGCCGGCAAATTGCCGAAGACCGTGCGTTCCTTCACCTTTTCGGGCGGCACGCTCGGCAACACCCATTTCGTCGCCATTCCCTATAATGCTGCGGCGAAGGCGGCCGCGCTGGTTCTCGCCAATTTCCTTATCTCGCCGGAAGCTCAGTTCCATAAGCAGAACCCGGAATACTGGGGGGATCCCACGGTGCTATCGATGCAGAAGCTGCCAGGAGAATGGCAGAAGAAATTCGCTGCCCTCAAGCTCGGTGTCGCGACGTTGCCGCCGAGCGAGCTCGGCCCGATCATCCGCGAACCCGACGCGAGCTGGACCGATGCCATCGAGGCTGCCTGGAAGAAACGTTACGGCGTTGCCCACTGACGTCGGTGCCGGGCGTCGGCGGTCCACCTTGATGCTGCTTCCGCGTATCATCCGAGGCCTGACGTTCGTCATACTCGTTGTGCCGCTCGTCTGCGGCTTGGTGGGAACGGCACTGCCGGCCTTCGGCTACCTGCCGACCCTCGGCGGCGATCATCTGACGCTCCATTTCTTTGCCGATCTCTTCGCACGCCCCGGCATCGGCCGTTCTATCCTGCTGACGTTTGCCACCGCTTTTATGACGACGGCACTTTCCTTCCTCGTCGTCATCGTCTTCGTTGCCGGCTGGGCGGGCACACACGCCTTCGCAAGGCTCCAGCATCTGGTCTCTCCGCTTCTCGCTTTGCCGCATGCGGCCGCTGCCTTCGGTCTCGCCTTCCTGATCGCGCCATCCGGCTTCCTGTTGCGCCTTGTCTCGCCCTGGCTGACTGGCTTCGACCGGCCTCCAGGTTGGCTCATCGTCCACGATCCGCTTGGCCTTGCGATGGTCACGGGCCTCGTCGTCAAAGAAGTGCCGTTCCTGTTGCTCGTTACGTTCGCCGCACTGCCGCAACTCCGCCTCGAGCAGACGCGACGCCTCGCGGCCTCGTTTGGTTATGGCCGTATAGCTGGCTTTTCCTATCTGCTGGCACCACCGCTTTACGGCCAGATCCGCCTTGCCGTCTATGCCGTCCTCGCCTATGCCAGCTCGGTGGTCGACGTTTCGGCGATCCTCGGCCCGACGCTGCCCGCCACCTTGCCGGTTCGCCTGCTTCAATGGATGAACGATCCGGACCTCGCACTGCGCTTCGTCGCCTCCGCTGGCGCGCTGGTGCAATTAGTACTGACACTCTCGGCCCTCGCGCTCTGGTGGGCGGCCGAGTGCGGCGTCGGAAGGCTGGCGCGTTTTGTTTGCGCGGGCGGTGCCCGCTTCCGCCGCGACGCCTGGCTACGGTCCCTGAGCCTTGGTTTGGTGACGCTTTCGGCCTTTTTCATCTTTGCCGGCATGGCCATACTGGCGCTGTGGTCCGTTGCCGGCTTGTGGCAATTCCCCAACGCATTACCGAACGAACTGACGATGCGCAACTGGGCCCGCCATCTGCCGCAAATCACAACGCCGCTCATTACTACGGTTTACGTGGCACTGATCTCGACGACACTTGCTGTGCTACTCACGCTCGGTTGCCTGGAACGAGAAGTCGTGTGGGGTCGCCGTGCCGGCCATATGGTGCTCACGTTGATTTATCTGCCGTTGATCGTGCCCCAGATTTCGTTCATCTTTGGCCTTCAGGTCCTGACGATCATTACCGGCACCGAGGCGAGTCTCGTGGCCCTCGTCCTTGTTCACCTGATCTTTGTCCTGCCGTACGTCTTTCTCTCGCTTAGCGATCCCTGGCGGGCTTACGACCGGCGCTATGAATTGATCGCCGCGGCGCTCGGCGTGCCGCGATGGCGCGTACTGATGCGTGTGCGCCTTCCGATGCTGCTGCGCGCCATTCTCACCGCCGCTGCCGTCGGCTTCGCTGTGTCGGTCGGGCAGTATCTGCCAACGGTGCTGATCGGTGCCGGTCGGCTTACGACGATCACGACCGAGGCGGTGGCGCTTGCTTCGGGCGGCGATGGCCGGGTGATCGGCATCTACGCCTTCTTGCAGGCGCTGTTGCCCTTTCTTGGTTTCGCGATTGCCTCACTGGCGCCAGCCTTGCTATTTCGTCACCGCGGCGCGCTGCGCGTTTGAGCTAGACTAAAGGGAAATGTTTGAGCTAGACTAAAGGGAAATCATGACGTCCGCCAAGGGCCTCGTCCTCTCGTCGATCGACATTGCTCTCGCCCACCGGCCGCTGATCGCGCTCGAGGCGATGGTCGCACCAGGCACCGTTCTTACCATCATGGGTCCGTCCGGCTCCGGAAAATCGACGCTGCTCGCCTATGTCGGGGGCTTTCTCGATCCCGTCTTTACGGCGACGGGCGCGGTGACGATCGACGGCCTCGACCTCACAGCGCTGCCGGCCGAAGAACGCCATGCCGGCATTCTCTTTCAGGATCCGCTGCTCTTCCCGCATCTCTCCGTGGCTTCCAATGTCGCTTTTGCCATTCCGTCTTCGGTGCGCCAGCGGGCCGAGCGCCGCGCTATCGCCGAGGCCGTGCTAAAGGACGTTGGACTCGATGGCTTTGGTGGCCGTGATCCGGCGACGCTCTCCGGCGGCCAGAAGGCGCGCGTCGCCCTGATGCGAGTGCTGGTTGCCCGCCCGCGCCTCCTCTTGCTCGACGAGCCGTTCTCCAAGCTCGACATGGCCTTACGAGACCAAACCCGCCGTCTCGTATTTGAGCGCGCTCGGGTCGCCGGATTGCCAGTCGTTCTTGTTACCCATGACATCGCTGACGCTCAAGCGGCCGGCGGCCAGATCATCGAAGTCGGCATGAACGCCTGACGCGGCAACCGAGTAGGGAGTCACGCCGGCAATAGACCGGCTGGTCATAATCCTGCGCCTCGGCGCCGATGTTCCAGCCGGCGATGCACTTGCCGTCGGCCGCCAAAACCGATGCGGAGCGCGTGGCATAAGCTTTGCGGCCTTATTGCCGGGCAATGTTCATTCTCGCCGTACCTCGTGCAACGCGTCGATCAACGGGCACGAGACATCTCCTTGCTCATTGCGGCAGGCGCCAACCAGCTTGGAGAGTTCCAATTCCATTCGCCGTAAACCGGCCAGCTTTGCCCGAACGTCGGCCAGCCGCTGCTCGGCAAGTTCTGCGGCATCTTTGCAGTGCATGCCATCGTCGAGCTTCAACAGATAACTCACGTCGTCGAGATTGAAACCGAGCTCCTTTGCCGACTTGATGAAGCACACCCGCTCGACGTCCCGGCGCTCGTAGCGCCGGATACTACCATGAAGTCGGTCCGGCTTCCGCAAAAGTCCTCTGCGCTGATAGAAGCGAATGGTCTCGACATTGACCGCTGCCGCCTCGGCAAACGAACCGATCGTCATCGAGTTGTCGCTTTTCGTCATCACCGCTTGACTCCGTACTTAACTACGGAAGTAAGGTTAGTGTGTCAGCTGCCTGAAGACAAGTTGGATCGAGGTCTTGTTCGACGGCTCGACGATCGAAGCAGGAGAAAGTGTGCAATGGAATTTCTGTCACGAATCGCTGACAAGACCGGCGTCCTCGGAAGCATCGTTTCGGCGATGGGATGCTCACTATGCTTTCCGGCAATGGCAAGCCTGGGTGCCGCGCTCGGGCTTGGCTTTCTGTCGCAATGGGAGGCGGCGTTTGTCGCCTATCTTATCCCCCTATTTGCTTTCATCGCTCTGGCAGCCAACGCGCTGGGCTGGTTCAGCCATCGTCAATGGCAAAGAGCGGCACTTGGCATGACCGGTCCCGTCCTCGTCCTGATCGGGCGCTACACCTTCATCGGCGGAATTCTCTACGCCGGCCTGGGGCTGATGCTGATCATGGCGATATTTGACCTTGTTGTCCCGGCAAGAAGGTGCGCAACGACCGTCGTCAATGTTGACGCAAAACCGTCTGCCTAGCCAAGTCTTACAAGTTTCATAAGATCGGAAGAGC
>SCRB01000233.1 GCA_004299545.1 Rhizobiaceae bacterium | reverse complement strand
ATCCGGGTAAACGTGCTGTCGCCCGGGCCGACGGCGACCGAACTCGCGAAGGAAGCGCTGGGCGAGGAGGGCTTGAAGGCCTTCGCCTCGATGAATCCGCTCCAGCGCATGGCCGATCCGGCGGAAATCGGAGCGGTGGCTGCCTTTCTCGCGTCTTCGGACAGCAGCTTCATGACCGCCAGCGAGGTCGCCGTCGACGGTGGCCTTGCGCAAATCTGATGCGCCCTACCCAACTCGATCACTCCAGTGATCCGGTTATACGCAAATCCACGGAAGGAAAATCAGATGGAACAATCTCTCAAAGGAAAAACGGCTCTCGTTACCGGGGCGTCGCGGGGTATTGGCCGCGCGATCGCCGAACGTCTTGCAAAGGACGGAGCGACAGTCGCGCTGACCTACAACGCCAGCAAATCTGGCGCGGACGAGGCGGTCACGGCCATCGAGAAAGCTGGAGGCACCGCGTTCGCAATCCATGCGGACCTCGTTGACCCGGCGACCGTCCCGGCCCTGTTCGAGAGGCTCGACAGGGAGTTCACCAGGCGGAATGGGAGCAAAGTCCTCGACATTCTGGTCAACAACGCTGGCAATTCCGGCTGGATTGGCTTCAAGGACGCGACGCCGGACAGTTGGGACACCCTGATTGCGGTCTATGCCCGCGCGCCCTTCTTCATCGTTCAGGCGGCTCTGGATCGTCTCGCCGATGGCGGACGGATCATCAATATCTCTTCTGCTGCCGCCACGAAGCCCGTAACAGCCGCGCCCGTTTACTCGATGGCCAAAGCGGCCGTCAACAACCTGACCCATGCGCTCGCGTCCGAACTGGGGCCGCGCGGAATTACCGCGAACGCCGTAGCGCCGGGCTACACGCGAACGGATGTGAACGCTGCCATCCGAGAGAATCCCGAACTCGTAAAGGCAGTCGAGGCCGAAATCGCGCTGGGACGCTTTGGCGAGCCTTCGGAAATCGCCGCCGTCGTGGCGTTCCTGGCTTCCGATGAGGGCCACTGGGTGACCGGCCAGACGATTGAGGCGAGCGGTGGCTACAAGCTGTGACCGCGCCGAAAAACTGAAGGAGAAGTATATGAGCTACGCGATTACAGGGTTCGGCAAGATAGGCCAGGCTGTGGCCAAGGCGTTTGCCCGACGCGGCATCGAAATATCCGTTGCAACCACGCGCGACCCGGAAAGCTTCGCATCCGATGTGGCCAAGGTCGGACCCGAGATCGTTCCCACAACGCTGGCGGAAGCCGTCAAGGCGGACGTCATCTTTTTGGCTGTCCGTTTCGAGGCGCATCCGGATGTCGCGAACGCGCTTCCCACTTGGCAGGGCAAGACCATTGTCGATGTGACCAATGCCTACGGCGTGCCCCCCGAGCAACTGGGAGGACAACCTTCGTCCAGGTTCGTTGCGCGCGCCTTCTCTGGCGCAAAACTGGTCAAGGGCTTAAACCATTTGCCCGCCGCAGTCCTTGACCAGGATCCCGCCGTACATGGTGGCAGGAGGGTCGTGTTCCTGGCGAGTGACGATGATGGCGCCGCAACGGAGATTGGCGCGCTCGCGGAAAATCTCGGTTTCTCGCCGATCAAACTTGGCGGGCTTTCGGAAGGTGGGCTGCTCGTTCAGGCGCGCGGGAATAGCTGGGGTCAGCTGATCTTCAAGGACCTGGTCAAGTTCGATGGATGAACCGCGTCCCAGGAGATTTCCCGCATGTTAAAGCGACTCATCTCGCCAAGGCCTTCCTTGCTGGTCGTGTCAGTCGCCGAACTGGGGCAGTCGGCCATCGCGCCCGGCGTTGGGCATAGCATAGCATGCTCGCATCCGAGGCTCTGTCCCCGAGATGGCCCTAGGCAGGTTTGACCACCCAATGCCTGCAATCCGCCGAAAGCTGCCCGTCAGGTTTGGGTTGACAGTGCGATATAGCTGCCCTTGATCTGTACGAGAAACCTATCTGCTGGCGAACCTTGCTGTGGCCGAGTTTTCTTCGACGGCACTTTCTATATTGCGCAACGCGTTGAAGTGGTTCGAGCGGATCAGCGCAGAGGCAAGATTGGCATCACGGTTATGATATGCTTCCACGAGGCGCTTGTGTTCTTTCAGCGAGATTTCCATCCGGCCGGGGCGGGCGAGCGACTTGCGTCTCAGATGGAAGGTCCGCAACAGCAGGGACTCCACGATCCGTTTGGCCGTGAGATTTTTCGAGACGGTCATGTTGAGATCATGGAAGGCGATGTTGGCCCAGATATAGGCCAGACTGTCGCTATGGCGGAAGGCCTGCTCCATGTCGTCAACGACGCGTGACAACTGTTCCAACTCCTCTTCGGTCGCATTCTGGGCGACGTCCACAGCCACGAATTCCAGGATCGCCGCGCGTGTCCGGTAAATTTCCCGAATGACCGATATGTCCATCACCATCACACGCGGTCGCCGGCGAGGAGGAATGTCGACAAGACCCTCCTTTTCCAGAAGCATCAGGGCTTCCCTTATGGGCGTGCGGCTCGTCCGGTATCTACGCGCAAGATCCACTGAATTCAGATCGTGCCCCGGCGGAATGACGTTTTCGAGAATCTCGGCGCCGATCTCAATGACGATCTGCGTCACCAGCGAATTGCGGTCATCGCGCGCAGCGATGAAGCCCCTGATCGTGGCTTGCGCTTTCGCCAGGCTCTCCGTGGCGGTCATCATGAGATAATCATCGGACACGAGGAGGCCCCTTCACCTGCATCCGCGCTTGCGTACGGGAAATCCACGCCCAGATCAATTTTCCGACGCATGACAGGGCGGAAGCGGAGAGAAGGCACCATGAAATCTATCGCTGCCGCGCCAAGCCGTTCCGCGTCAGGAACGCCGACACCGTGGCGCCAAATTCGCGCGGCTGCTGATATGGGATGAAATGAGCCCCTTCAGGGAACTCGACAAGCTCGGCCTGCGGAATTGCGGTGGCCATTGGAGTAGCGTGTGCTATCCCGAACAGACGATCGTTCCGGCCTACGACAAGCAACACCGGACATGAAATCGCCGCGCCGCAGCCAGATATGTCGGCCTCCGCGGCACCGAGCGCCGCGAAGGCATAGTTTTCGGGCCTCTGACGAAGGAACCTTGCTTCGTAGTCGTGACGGGCCCGTGTGTCGGCAAAACCCACGAATGCGTTCTCTATGGCACCCGGGAGAAGGGCGGCCATGCTCGAAGAGCGCACCAGTTCCGACCGCTCGCGCAGGTTCGCTGCGCCTTCGGGCGTGACGCGGAATCCAGGATTGGAAGCGACGAGAGCAGCGGTCCTGCCTCCATATCGTGCCGCATAGGCTGTCGCCGCCATGGCGCCGACCGCGCAACCCATAACCGCCAGACGTTCCAGGCCGAGGTACTGGCGCAGCGTCTCCAGGTCATCGACAGTACTGTCCAGGGTGAGCGGCTCGGCGAGGTCCGGCGAATTGCCGCTACCGCGCAGATCGCAACTCACCGTCAAGATGCCCGGCCCGAAATGTTTTCGGCATTCGTCCCAGAATGTCTGATCGGCCCCTAGTGGATGGACCATCAGGACGGCCAAACCATCTCCCGACCCTTCGACCCTGTGCGGCAATATCATCGGTAGTCCTTCCTTGCCGGCAGGCGCGGCAGCGCGTGACCTTTCTGCCTGCACCGGCCACGGCCAGTGGTTTGTTTCCAACATTTGGATCCCATTGGTATCGGCTCGAGGGCAAATATTGGAAACAGGAAAATCACTGGTAAGTTCATGATTCTAGTGGAATTTTTGAATTTAACCTCGATTGCAAGGCCGACATTAAGTGGGTGTCGGAT
Source organism: Rhizobiaceae bacterium (assembly GCA_004299545.1). GTDB lineage: Bacteria > Pseudomonadota > Alphaproteobacteria > Rhizobiales > Rhizobiaceae > Mesorhizobium_L. Next base: position 88 of record SCRB01000233.1, on the reverse strand, counting down.
GTTGAATTCATTCCACTGGCGTGGCGGATCTGAAATCCCGAGATCACGCCAGAATCATGAGCCTGCCAGTGCCGTTATTGGATCCGAA
>SCRB01000232.1 GCA_004299545.1 Rhizobiaceae bacterium | reverse complement strand
CTCGTTTTCGGTATCGGCCCGGCGGGCACCGGCAAGACTTATATCGCGGTCGCCTACGCTGCGATGCTGCTCGAACGCGGCATGGTCGAGCGGATCGTCCTCTCGCGTCCAGCGGTCGAGGCCGGCGAAAGGCTGGGCTTCCTGCCGGGCGACATGAAGGAAAAGGTCGATCCCTATCTGAGGCCGCTTTACGACGCCCTTTACGACATGATGCCGGCTGACAAGGTCGAACGCGCCATAACGGCTGGTGTCATCGAGATAGCGCCTCTTGCCTTCATGCGCGGCCGTACGCTCTCCAACGCGGCGGTCATCCTCGACGAGGCGCAGAACACGACGCCGATGCAGATGAAGATGTTTTTGACCCGGCTCGGCGAGAAGGCGCGCATGATCGTCACCGGCGATCCGAGCCAGATCGACCTGCCGCCCAACACGAAATCGGGCCTGGTGGAGGCGCTCAGGGTGCTTGACGGCGTCCCCGGCGTCGTCAAGGTCCGTTTCAATGAGACGGATGTCGTCCGCCACCCGCTCGTCGCCGAGATCGTCGCCGCCTATGACCGCGACGCAGGCGGCCGTCCCGCCGGCGTCAAGTGACAGAAAGACAGGGATTGCCTCCCGAGCGGGCGTCGCCTTCGTCGATTGAGGCTCCCCCGATCGCTATCGCCATTCTTGTGGAAGCGGGGGAATGGCCCGGCGAGGATGTGCTTGCCGCGATGGCCAAAGCAGCGCTTGCCGCCGCGGTCGATGTGCTGGCGCTTGAGATCGGGGAACCGCCGGAACTCAGCCTCGTCTTCACCGATGACGCGCATATCAGGGAACTGAACGCGGCTTGGCGGGACAAGGACAAGCCGACCAACGTGCTTTCTTTTCCGCTCGTGGCCATGGAACCGGGAGCGCCGCTGCCGCCTATGCTGGGCGATATCGTGCTGGCCTGCGAGACGGTCGGACGGGAGGCTGAAGCGGAGGAAAAGCCGTTCGAACATCATCTTGCGCACCTGATCGTCCATGGCTTTCTGCATTTGCTGGGCTACGACCATGAGACGGATCAGCAAGCCGGCGAGATGGAAGGGATCGAGCGGCGCGTCCTTGCCGAACTTGCGATTCCCGATCCGTATCGTTAAGTGATGGCATTGATCGAACGAGCCGCGATGAACGACAAAGACCAGTCCGTGCCTGAACGAGGGCCGGAAAACGAGGCGAAGGCCTCGGAAGCGACCGCCGAGGGTCGAAGTACGATCCCTGCTCCGCCTTCGCCGGGGCCGACTCTTTTTGAGCGCTTGAAAAGTCTCCTTCTCCACCGCAACGGCTCCAGCCTGCGCGAGGATCTGGCCGATGCGCTGGCCGAGACGGCGTCCGACGCCGCCGTTTTCTCGCCGGCGGAACGGGCGATGCTCAACAATATCCTGCGGCTGCGGGAAGTGCGCGTTGAGGACGTCATGGTGCCCCGCGCGGATATCGAAGCGACCGAGATGACGGTTACTCTGGGTGACCTTCTCCTTAAATTCGAGGAATCGGGCCATTCGCGCATGCCCGTCTATGGCGAGACGCTCGACGACCCGCGCGGCATGGTCCATATCCGCGATGTTCTGGCTTTCATCACCCAGGCGGCGCGCCAGAAGAAAAGCCGCTCGCGGAAGACGCCGCCGGCCCCGTCGCCCGCGCTTGATCTCGGCAATGTCAGCCTCGCCCGCAAGTTCGGCGATCTCAATATCCTGCGCCCGGTCCTGTTCGTGCCACCCTCGATGCTGGCTTCCGACCTGATGGCCAGGATGCAGGCGGCACGCATCCAGATGGCGCTGGTCATCGACGAATATGGCGGCACGGACGGCCTCGTCTCGCTGGAGGACATTGTCGAGATGGTCGTTGGCGACATCGAGGACGAGCATGACGAAGATGAGCCGATGATTACCAAAACCGGCGAGGGGGTTTTCGTCGTGGATGCCAAGGCCGAGATCGAGGAGGTCGCCGAGATGATCGGCGATGCCTTCAAGCCCGGAGAGCACGGCGAGTATGTCGATACGATCGGCGGCATGATCTTCAACACGCTTGGCCGCGTGCCGGCGCGGGGCGAGGTGGTGCAACCGATTCCGGGCTTTGAATTCCACGTCCTCGACGCCGACCCGCGCCGCATCAAAAGGGTGAGGATCGTTGAGACGCGCGGCCCGGCGCGGCGGCGCGGCCAGGGCGGTAGGGCAGCGGCGGCGGAATAGTTGCGGACCCTCCGCTCACAGGGCGCTCTCACGTGTCGTTTGGCTGCAAAACCGGTAGAGCGATTCCATCCAGTCGTGAAAGGCTCTAGAACACCGGGCATGATTCTCCGGCAGGGGTAACCGTATGAGTCGCCTTGCAGGCAAGTTCATGTTGCTTTGGGGCTGGCGGCGCGCGCTGGTGGCGTTCCTTGCAGGGGCGCTCGCAGTTCTGTCACAAGCGCCGTTCGATTTCTTCGCCGCCGCTTTCGTTTCGTTTCCGCTGCTGGTCTGGCTGCTCGATGGCGCTACCGCTGAACCGGGCGCAACGCTTGTTGGACGCCTGAAGCCCGCCTTTGCCGTCGGCTGGTGGTTCGGTTTCGGCTATTTCGTCGCCGGCTTGTGGTGGATCGGAAACGCCGTCGTGGCGGAATCGGAATCGAACGCCTGGGCGGTGCCTCTGGCCGTCATCGCGTTGCCTGCGCTGCTGGCCATTTTCTATGGGCTGGCGGCGGCCGTCGCCCGGATGTTCTGGTCGGACGGGGCAGGCCGGATCGCCGCGCTTGCCTTTGGCTTCGGCCTCTTCGAATGGCTCCGTTCCTGGATCTTTACAGGCTTTCCTTGGAACGCCATCGGCTATGCGGCCATGCCGGTGCCGCTCATGATGCAATCCGTATCGCTTGTCGGGCTCTTCGGCATGAACGTGCTCGCGGTCTTCGTGTTCGCCATGCCGGCGGTGCTGGCCGACCGGAGGCCGGCGAGGATCGGCATCGCTCTGGCGGTGCTCCTTGTCGTCGCGGACCTGGGGTATGGTTCCTTCTGTCTTTCTCGCGCGGATGCTTCCGGAGCCCGGCTTCTTGATGTCAGGCTGGTGCAGCCGGCGATCGACCAGTCGGAGAAATGGGATCATGCGATTCGCGACCGCATCTTCGATTCGCTGATCGACCTCACTTCCGCGCCGCCGCACTCAGGTGCGAAAAAGCCGTCATTGATTGTGTGGCCCGAAACGGCGGTGCCGTTCCTCTTTACCCAGCGGCCCGATGCGCTTGCCAGGATCGGCAAGGTGCTCGATCCGGGGCAGACGCTTCTGACGGGCGCTGTCCGCGTGGAGGGAAATCCGCTCGATCGTCCTCGTTATTATAACTCGGTTCTCGCTATTAACGACGATGGTGAGATCACCGACGCCGTCGACAAGCTGCATCTGGTGCCTTTCGGCGAATATCTGCCGTTCGAAAATCTCCTGAACAGTCTCGGCATCCAGAAGCTCGTCGACATGCCGGGTCCGTTCGTCGCCGGCACCGAACGCCATCCGATAAGGCTGGCGGACGGCCTGAAGGCGCTGCCTTTCATCTGTTACGAGGTCATATTTCCCGGTGCAGGGGAAAAGGAGGCGGCCCGGTCCGACCTGATCGTGAACGTTACAAACGATGCCTGGTTCGGCGATACGCCCGGTCCCTACCAGCATCTGCGCCAGGCTGAACTGCGCGCCGTCGAACTCGGCCTGCCCATGGTTCGCGCCGCGAATAACGGCATATCGGCGGCCATCGATGCCCATGGCCGCATTCTCGACGCTTTTGCCCTTGATGCTAGAGGAGGGCTTGACGTCTCGCTTCCCTTGGCCAAAGGGGGTAATATCGGCCCCCAAATGCCTGAAAGAATTGGGCTTTTATTGATGGCAGTGTTCGGTCTTTACTCTGTTGGAATGAATTTGCTCACCGCCCGTCGTGCGAATTGACATCAGGTATATTAGAATTTCATATTGCCTCGCCGTTGTGGCGAGCCTTACGACCAGCATCGTGATGCCGGGGCATAGCGGGCGGGGAATCATCCTCCTTGTAAATTAACGAAATCGCCTGCGCGACATCGCGAGGAAAGAATGATCGAGAACAAGAAGCGGCCTAACCCCACTGACATTCACGTTGGCAGTCGAATAAGACTGCGGCGGAATATGCTTGGGATGAGCCAGGAAAA
>SCRB01000231.1 GCA_004299545.1 Rhizobiaceae bacterium | reverse complement strand
GTAGCTCACCGCAGCCGGAGTCAGGCCGAGTTCGTCCGCCGCGCGGGTGAAATTGAGATGCCGTCCAGCGGCGGCCAGCGTCCTCAATGCGCGCGTTCCCGGTATCGGTCGCATATTATCTTCAAGGAAAACTTTACGATGCGAACAGAACTACTCGTTTCCTTCTTTTATATCAATTGGTTATTTCCATTACCAGAGAAAATCATGAAGGCCGGTATGAAGCCGGCATAAGGATGGTCCGATGTCCGCCCACGCAATCAGTTCCAGCCCTGCCTTTCAGTTGCAGGGTCTCTCCCATACTCTGCGCGCTATGGGGAGGATATTCACCCGGCGCTCGGCCCTGTCCCGGGATATCGAGAAGCTTTCCGACCATCTCCTGGTCGATATCGGCGTCGATCCCCGTGCCGTGTCGCATTCGGGGCGGGACGCAGCCGACGCGCTTCAGCTTATCGAATGCGGCTGGCGGTCGCCTTCCCGCGGGCAACGGCCATGATGGATCCTTGTTTTTTACGCAATTCCGGACGCAAAACCGCTGCACACTTTTGCTGGAATTGCTCCTGCACAGGCAAACTTCAGTGCGGCAGCACGATCTTCCGTGCCGCGCCGCGCGGCAGTCCCAGCCGGCGCTCGCGCCAGATCACGAAAAGCCCCGCCGAAACGACGATGATCCCGCCGACGATCGTGTAGGTCGTCGGGATCTCGCCAAAGAACATATAACCCGATGCGATGGCAAGCAGCATGGATGTGTATTCGAAGGGCGCGATGGTCGACATCTGCGCCTGGCGATAGCTTTCGCTCATCAGCAATTGCGCGACGCCGCCGCAGATGCCCGCCCCCACCAGGCAAAGAAGCTGCTTCAGCGTCAGCGCTTCCCAGCCGAACGGAAAGGTCAGCAGGGACAGGATCGCGGCGTTAAGGGAAAAATAAAACGCAACCGTGGCTGATTTCTCTGTCTTGACGAGAAGCCTGACGAAAAGCATGGCGATGGCGGACAGGAACGCCGCCACGAGGATTGCGAGCGCGCCGAAGGCCTCCGAACGACTGGCCCCGCTGCCCGAAAAGAAACTCAGATTGGGCCACGAGACGATCACCACGCCAGCGAATCCCAGGATCACCGCGCTCCATCGGTAGATTCGCACCGTTTCTCCGATCAGTGCGCCGAGCGCGACGACGGCGAGCGGCTGGGCGTAGTTGAGAGTGATGGCTTCGGGCAGTGGCAGATGCGTGAGGCCATAAAAGCTCAACCACATGGAAGCGACCCCGACCAGGGCGCGCCAGGCATGGCCGAAATGGCGGTCGGTGTGGAGGATGGCCCGAAGCTCGCCGCGCATGGCGAAAATCAGCACCAGCGGCAAAAGAGCGAAAAAGGAGCGAAAGAACGCGATCTGCCCGGTCGGCAGTTCGCCGCTCGCCTTGATCAGCGTCGACATGCAGACGAAGATGGCGACAGACAGCGTTTTCAGGCCGATCCCGAGAAGCGGCCTTTCAACGAAAGCCTGTCCGCCGCCGGCCATCGCCGCTTTCGCCGGCATCGCCACCCTCTCCCCTGTCGAAGGCGCCTGCTTGCGCGATTAACAGCTTCCGCTTGCCGATCGGATCGCGCTCCAGATGGCTGACGGAGTGGTCGGCATGTCGATATGGCTGATGCCATAGGCGCGATAGAGCGCATCCGTCACCGCATTGAGCGCCGCCGGCGTCGCCCCGATCGTCCCGGCCTCGCCTGCTCCCTTGATGCCGAGGGCGTTGGTGGTCGATGGAACGTTACGCGTCTCGAAGGAAAAGAATGGCAGGCCGTCGGCGCGCGGCATGGTGTAGTCCATGAAGCTCGCCGTGATGAGCTGGCCATCGTCGGAATAGACCGTGTTTTCGTTCAGCGCCTGGCCGATGCCCTGCGTGACGCCGCCATGAATCTGTCCTGCAAGCAGGATCGGATTCACCGTGACGCCGAAATCGTCCACGATCGTATAGGCGATGACCGCAGCCACGCCCGTTTCCGGATCGATCTCGACCTCGCATATATGCGTGCCGTTGGGATAGGTGCATTCGTCCTGGACGAATTCGCCGAACCCTTTGAGATCGGCCGGGTTCCTCGCGGCTTTCGCGATGTCCTGGAAACCGATCGAACGATCCGTGCCGGCGATGCGGGCGACACCGCCCTCAAGCTCGATGTCGCCGGGTGCCGCCTCGAGTTCGTCCGCGGCGATCTTCCTGATCTTGTCGGCGAGGTCCTCGCCGGCGCGAGCCGCCGACACGCCGCCAAGCGGGATCGAGCGCGAGCCGCCCGTGCCGCCGCCGGCACCGAGCCTGTCGGTGTCGCCCTGGCGGACATTGATCCTGTCGATGTCGATATTGAGCTTCTCCGCGACGAACTGCGAATAGGCCGTCGCATGGCCCTGCCCGTTGGTCTGCGTGCCGATGTCGAGCGTTACCGTGCCGTCGGCTTCGAGCGTGACATGGGCCGGCTCCGATCCGGGAAAAGCGCAGGCCTCGATATAGGTCGCCATTCCTATGCCGCGGATTTTGCCTTCTTTCCTGGCCCGCTCAAGGCGCTCGGGGAAAGTGCTCCAGCCGGCACGCTCCATCGCCTGTGTCATATGGCCGTTGAAATCACCCGTATCATAGAGGCGGCCCGTCTGGGTGCGGTAAGGGAACTGCTCCGGCTTGATGAAATTCCGCCGGCGGATTTCCTCCGGGGCGAGCCCCAGATCGCGGGCGCAGGCATCCACAAGCTTCTCGATCAGCAAGGCCGCTTCGGGGCGGCCCGCGCCGCGATAGGCATCGACCTGAACCGTGTTGGTATAAATGCCGGTCACCGAGACATCGATGGCCGGAATGTCGTAGACACCGGTCGACATCGTCACGCCGAGGATCGGGATGAATGGGCCGTATTGGGAGAGATAAGCGCCCATATTGGCAATAAGATCGACCCTCAGCGCAAGGAAACGCCCGTCCTTGTCCATCGCCATCTCGGCAACAGCGGCATTGTCCCTGCCCTGCGCATCCTCCAGGAAATGTTCGCTGCGGTCGCCGGTCCACTTGACCGGGGCGCCGAGCCTTTTCGCCGCCTCAAGGACGAGCGCGTATTCACGGTAGACGAAGGTCTTCGTCCCGAAACCGCCGCCGACATCCGGCGTGATGACGCGCAGCTTCTCCGGCGGGACCTTGAGCACATCCGCCGTCAGATAATCGCGCAGGCCATGCACGCCCTGCGATCCGCATGTCAGGACGTAGCGGTCTTCGTCGGCGCGCCATTCGCCGATGGCCGAACGCGGCTCCATGTAATTTGCAACGAGGCGGTTGTTGACGAAGTCGATGCGTGTCACCTTCGCCGCCTTGGCGAAAGCCGCGTCCGCTTTTTCCTTGTCGCCGATATGGTGCAGGAAAGCGCGATTGGTACCGAGTTCCGGCCACACAAGCGGCGCGTCCTTGCCGAGGGCCTTGCGTGTATCGGCGACCGCGTCCTCGGCCTCGTAATCCACCTCGATCAGTTCGGCAGCGTCCTGCGCGGCCGCGCGCGTCTCGGCAACGACAAAGGCGACGGCATCGCCGACATGCTGCACGCGATCGAGGCAGAGGACGGGAATCTCCCGCGCGGGTGGCATGGAGCCGTCCGGCTGCTTCTGGATGCCGTGCGACTTCAGGGTGCCCAGATGCTTCAGGTCGGCGCCCGTCAGAACCAGACGGACGCCCGGCGCCGCCTTCGCCGCTTCCGCGTCGATCGCCTTCATCCGGGCTTTCGCCATCGGCGAACGGAGGACATAGGCATGAAGCGTGCCTTCGGGCAGGACATCGTCGGTATAGCGGCCCTTTCCCGTTATAAAGGCAGCGTCTTCCTTGCGAAGAACAGCGGCATGGGTGCCGCTGTTCTTCG
>SCRB01000230.1 GCA_004299545.1 Rhizobiaceae bacterium | reverse complement strand
GGCCATAGGCGACATAGACCGGGCGAGCGAGCGGAAGATAGACGCGCCAGATGGTCTGAAGCGTGCTTGCCCCTTCCATTCGCGCCGCGTCGTCAAGCTCTTTCGGGATGGTCTTGAACGCCTGCCTGAGCAGGAAGATGCCGAAAGCGGAAGCGACATAAGGAAGACCGATACCGGTCAGCGTATCGATCAGGCCGAGGCGGTGCAACGTCTTGTAGTTTTCCACGATCAGCACGTCCGGCGTTACCATCAACTGAACGAGGATCAGCGCGAAGAGAACGCCGCTGCCCCAGAATTTCCAGCGGGCCAGTGCAAAGGCGGCAAGCGTACAGATGATGAATTGCGCCACCATGATGCCGATGACCAGCATGACCGTATTGAGGAAATAGCGGGCGAAGGGAGCGGCTTCCCAGGCCCGGGCGAAATTGTGCAGCGTCAGCGGCGCGTGAAGCGAAAAGTCAGTGGTATAGGCGGAGGGATGGAACGCGGCCCAAAAGGCATAGAGCAGCGGCAGGCCCCAGATGAGTGCCAGGAGCCAGGCCGCCGCTGTTATCGTTCTTCGTCTCAGGTTTCCCTGCATCGTCTGTCACCTGTAATGGATGCGGCGATCAAGCAGGAAGAATTGCCCCAGCGCCGTGATCCCCAGGATCGCCAGGAGCACGCTCGACAGTGCCGCCGCATAGCCGCTGTCCCAGAAGCTGAACGCGACCTGATAGATATAGAAAAGCAGGAGCGTCGTTGTGTTGTTGGGTTCCCCACCGGTCATCGCGATCACCTGATCGACGATGCGGAACGCATTGATCAGCGCATTGACGGCGACGAACAAGGTCGTGGGCATCAAAAGCGGCCATGTTATCCGGGCAAAGACCTGCCAGACCCCGGCATTCTCCATGCGTGCGGCCTCGTAGAGGTCGGGGGGGACCTGCTGCAAGGCGGCAAGATAGAAGATCATGAAGAAGCCGGACTCCTTCCAGATCGTCACCGCCATGACCGAAGGCAGCGCCGTGGTCGTGTTGCCGAGCCAGTTCACGCCCCTCATGCCGAAAAGACGGGCGACCTGGTCGAGCAGGCCGTAATCGGGCGTGTAGAAGAACAGCCATATATTGGCCGCCGCGATCATCGGCAGGATGGTCGGCGTGAAGAAGGCCAGGCGCAGGAAGGCGCGCCCGCCGATCTTGCCATTGACCCAGATCGCCATGATCAGTGCCAGTCCGATCGAAACAGGCACGGTTATCAGGGCATAAAGCAGGTTGTTCCGGAGAGCCTGCCAGAAGATCGGATCGGCGATCATCCCTGAATATTGGGCGACGCCCACATAATGGCTGGGCTTGGCGCCATGTGGCGTGGAATAGAAGCTGTCGATAAAGGTCGCCACGGCGGGAACATGAGTGAATGCGGCCAAAAGCACGACGGCCGGCAGTACCATGAGCCAGCCCTGAACGTGCATGTTCCAGCGATAGTGCGGTCCGATATTCATGATAGCCCAGACGGAGCCCGACGCTTCGTGATGAAGCGCCGGGATTTACGATCGATCAGTTCTGATATTGCCGCAGGATACGGGTTCCTTCCTGCTCAGCCCTGTCGAGAGCCTGCTTGACCGGCTTGTTGCTGGCGAGGATCGCCTGGAGGGCGTCGTCGAGCGCCTTGGTGACGCGCTGGTTGTCATGCGTCGACAGTTCGGCCTTGGCCTCCTTCAACTGGTCGCGGGCGACGGCGGCCGGGGGAAAGTCCTTGACATAAGCCTTCATCTTGTCGGTTTCCCACGCGTCCGGCCGTGTCGCGACATAGCCCGTCTGGATACCCCAATCGGCGGCCATGTCCTTGGAGGTGAGGAACTTGGCGAGTTTCAGCGCGGCCTCTTCCTTCGCCTTGTCCTTGTTCTTGAAGATATAGATGTTGCCGCCTCCAGTCGGAGAGCCGCCCTGCGCCTTCTTGGGCATGGCCGCAACGCCGAAAGCAAAGGGCGCATTCTTGCGGACATTGGTCAGATTGCCCGTCGTCGTCCACATGATCGCAGTCTTGCCCTGGAAGAAATCCTTCGGCGTGGTGCCCCAGTCGATGATGCCTTTCGGCATAACGGCGTATTTGTTGCTCAGGTCGTAAAGGAATTGCGCCGCCTCGACGACTTTCGGACCGTTGAAGTTGACCTTGGTACCGTTCTGGTTTGCGAGATCGGCGCCGTTCTGGATCGCAAGCGCCTGGAACAGCCAGTAGGGAAAGCCGGACGATGGAATCTCGACGCCCCACTGAGTGACGTTGCCGGAACCGTCCTTGACGGTCAGCTTCTTGCCGTCGGCGACGAGTTCGTCCCAGGTTGCTGGCGCCTTGTCGATGCCGGCCTTCTTGAAGGCTTCCTTGCTGTAATACTGCACGATGGTGGAGCGCTGGAACGGAACGCCCCAGATATGGCCGTCAGCTTCGCTGTTCGCCATGAACGCCGGATAGAATGCCTTCAGCCAATCCTTGTCCTTGCTCGAGGTGGCAAGCTGGTCGATCGGTTCGACCATGCCGGCGTCGATAAGCGTGAACATGTCGGTCGAAAGCAGGACCGCCGCGTCGGGCGCATTACCGGCGCGGGCGGCCGTCATGGCCTTCACGATCGAGTCCTGATAGCTGCCTGTATAGACCGGCTTCACGGTGATGTCGGGATTCTGCTTCTCGAAGGCGGCTACATAGCCGTCGAAAATCTTGGTGATCGGGCCGCCTACGGCAATCGGATAATAGAAGGTGATCTCGGTCGCCGAAGCCGGGACCATAAAGGCAGAGGTGGTCAGAGCCACCCCTGCAAGGGCGCGCGCAAAAAAGTTCATACGGAAACTCCCCTTTGTTTCTGGACGTTCGGTTCAGTGTCGCGATGGAGCGGTCCATCGGCCGGATCGAGGCGCCGTCCGCCGGCGCGGTCGAAAAGGTGCATGGCGGACCGAGCCCAGGAAATCCGGACGGCCTCGCCGGGTGCCGGCGCCTCGGTGCCACGGACCCGGGCGAGGATCTGTGCGCCGCGGGTGTCGCACAGGACAAGCGCGTCGGCACC
>SCRB01000229.1 GCA_004299545.1 Rhizobiaceae bacterium | reverse complement strand
GGCCGGATCGAAAACGGGGATCGATATTCCGATCCGGCCCGCCGCGCGAGGACGTTCTTCAGGCCACTTTTACGTCGATCTTCTTGCTTGCCGGTTGCGCGTTGGGATTCTTCGGCAGTGTGACCGTCAAGACTCCCTTGGCGAATTTCGCGTCGATCTTGTCCGCGGCAATGCCGGCTGGCAGCGTGAAGGAGCGCTGGAACGCGCCGTAGGAGCGTTCGCTGAGATAGTGGCTCTTGCTCTTTTCTTCCTTTTCGGCGCGCTTCTCGCCCTTCAGCGTCAAGACGTCCTCGGTGAGGTTGACATCGATGTCCTTCTCTTCGATGCCCGGTAATTCCGCCGTGATCGTGTAGGCCTTGGTGTCTTCCGACACGTCCACCGCGAGTGGCATGAAATCGCCGTCGGTTTTCGGCCAGAACGGCTCGGCACCGGCCAGAGAACCGAAACCGGGCAATTCAAAACTGTTCGAGAATCGGTCGAACAGGCGTTCCATTTCGTTACGCATGGAATGCCAGACGTCGGCCGTATAGAGCCCCGCCGGGGGCGTTGCCGCCCTTTTGATCTCGACTTGCGTACTTGTCATGGGGACCTCCTTGTGAAAAAGGCGGCCAAAGCCTAGTGCCGTGCCCCGCCGTCGATACTGATCTGGGTCAAATCGGCGCATGGCGCAGCGCTGTTCCGAGGTAGAAAATCCAAGGTTGTGCTGCTAAATCTATCTGGCGACTATTTATGAACGGCAAGTGATGGGAGAAGTGAGCGGAACGCTAACCGGCGGCGATTACGACATTCTCTTTCGCACCGTTATCGCCACGGCCGTCGATGGCATCGTGGTCATTAACGCGAAGGGACACGCGCTGCTCTTCAATCAGGCGGCGGAGCGGCTCTTCGGTTATCCGGCGGAGGAGGTTCTGGGCCACAATATTTCCATGCTGATGCCGGAACCTTGGGGGTCCCAGCACGACCGCTATCTCGACAACTATATCCAGACCGGCGAAGCGCAGATCATCGGCATCGGCCGCGAGGTGCAGGGCCGGCGCAAGGACGGCACCACCTTCCCCATGTATCTCTCCGTCGGCGAGGGCCGGCTCGGCGATGCCCGCATCTTCCTCGGCATCGTGCACGATCTGACCAGGCACAAGGGCCAGGAAGAGAAAGTGCGGGAGTTGCAGAACGAGCTTTTGCACGCGCTCAGGCTGACGGCGATGGGCCAGTTCACCAGCGCGCTCGCCCACGAGCTGAACCAGCCGCTGACTGCCGTGATGAACTATATGAACGCCGCGCGCCGCAGCCTTGGGGCGGCCGAAGACCCCGCCACCGTCCGCGTCCGCGAGCTTTTGGAGAAGGCCGTGGATCAGACCGCGCGCGCCGGCCAGATCATCCGCCGCCTGCGCGGCTTCATCGAGAAAAAGGAGCCCAACCGCAGCCTGGAAGATCTGAACGCTTCGGTGCAAGAGGCGGTCGCACTCGGCCTTGTCGGCGCGGCGGACCGCAATGTGAAGGTCATGGTCCGCCTCGATCCGGAATTGCCGATGTTCCTGTTCGACCGCATCCAGATTCAGCAGGTGATGGTCAATCTGTTGCAAAATGCGGCCGAGGCGATGGAGGAGATGGATCGCCGGGAGATCACGATCGCTACGACCCTGTCCGCTCCCGGTGCCGTGGAAGTGATAGTCGCCGACACGGGCCGCGGCATCATCT
>SCRB01000228.1 GCA_004299545.1 Rhizobiaceae bacterium | reverse complement strand
GCCGGGAAGTTGCCTATCCGGCGTCCTTGGAGCCGGGGAAATAAGGGTAAACTCGCTTCATCGGCAGGCTGCCGGGCGGGTCGCGCCGCGCCTTGCGGTCGAAGCCGTGGCGGCTGACGGCACGGTCGAGGCGGTGTCGGTCAGAGGCGCAGCCGCCTTTGCAGTCGGCGTCCAGTGGCATCCTGAATATTGGGCGGAAAGCGACGCCATTTCCGCCCGCCTCTTCCGCGCCTTCGGCGATTCCGTCCGCGACCATGCGGCAAGGCGCGGGGCAATACGGACGGCGGCGGAGTAGACGATGGCACATTCGGCCGAGGACGATCACCACCATCATCACGAAAACTCCGAACTGCCGGAGACGGATCTGCGCGTGCGCACGCTGGAATCGCTACTGGTCGAGAAGGGCTATGTCGAGCCGGCGGCGCTCGACCGGCTTATCGAGACCTACGAGACGAAGATCGGCCCGCGAAACGGCGCCCGCGTCGTCGCGAAAGCCTGGAGCGACGCGGCCTATCATGACTGGCTCATGGAGGACGCCACCGCGGCGATCGCCTCGCTCGGCTATACCGGCCGGCAGGGAGAGCATATGATGGCGGTCGAGAACACCTCCAACGTGCACAACATGGTCGTGTGCACGCTCTGTTCCTGCTACCCATGGAGCGTGCTCGGCCTGCCGCCGACATGGTACAAATCGCCGGCCTATCGCTCGCGCGCGGTGATCGACCCGCGCGGGGTTCTCGCCGAGTTCGGGCTCGACATTCCGGAAACGACCGAGGTGCGCGTGTGGGATTCGACCGCCGAAATCCGCTATCTCGTCATCCCGCGGCGTCCGCAAGGAACGGACGGGCTCAACGAAGAGACGCTTGCCGACCTCGTGACCCGCGATTCCATGATCGGAACGGGACTGCCGCTCCTGCCGGGAACAATATCATGAACGGCGCGGCTGATGTCGGCGGGATGATGGGTTTCGGCGCCATCAGCCATCCCGCGGACGAGCCGAATTTTCATCACGACTGGGAAAGACGCGCCTTCGCCGTGACGCTTGCCATGGGGGCGACCGCCTCATGGACGCTGGACGAGTCACGTTTCGCCCGCGAGACGCTGCCGCCTGCCGTCTACTACAGTTCGAGCTACTACCAGATCTGGGAAAAGGCGCTCGAGAAACTCATGCTGGAGCGGGGCCTGCTGACCGGGCGCGAACTGGCGACAGGCATCGTCGAAAGCCGCAAGCCGGTTGCCCGCACGCTTGCGGCGGAAGACGTCGACAAGGTGCTGGCAAGGGGGGCACCGACGGAACGGGCGAGCGGCGCGTCGGCGCGCTTCAAGCTCGGCGACAAGGTGCGCGCAAAAAACATGCATCCCTTTACGCATACGAGGCTGCCCCGTTATCTTCGCGGCCATGTCGGCGAGATCGTGCATGTGCATGGCGTCCATGTCTTTCCCGACAGCAATGCCCACGGCAAGGGCGAGGACCCGCAATGGCTCTATGCCGTGCGCTTTTCAGCGCGTGAACTGTGGGGCAAGGACCGTCCCGCTGGTGACACCGTTAGCGCCGACTGCTGGGAGCCCTACCTTGAAACCGTCTGAAAAGGGCATGCCATCCATTCCGCGGGATGCGGAAGGCGAGCCGATTTTCGCC
>SCRB01000227.1 GCA_004299545.1 Rhizobiaceae bacterium | reverse complement strand
GGGGCCTGCTCGCGCTTCTGGTCCTTGCCGTGGCAATCCGTCTGGCGCTCGATCTATTCGTCCATCCGGCGGATCTATTTTCCATTTATCTGCCTGAGGCGTCATGAGCGCGCGCTGGCCCCTCTTCGCCACTCTCCTGCTGGCAGCCTTCCTTACAGGGGCGGCGGCCCGGGCTGAGCCGACCTATCATGAGAAGATCGAGATCGGCCTCAATGCCGACCGGATCACCATCACTTCCGGATTCCGCGGTGCCAATCTGACGATCTTCGGCGCTCTCGACGGTGCCGATCCGCAATTGGTGAGGGAAGGGCGCTATGACGTGATCGTCGTCCTGCAAGGCCCGCCGCAGGCGCTGATCGTTCGCCGCAAGGCACGAATCCTCGGCATGTGGATCAACGTCGAATCAAAGAGCTTCCGCAACGTGCCGGCCTCCTATACCGAGGCTTCGACGCGTGCGCCGCAGGATATAACGAGCCCGAAGACCTACCGCGAACTGGCGCTCGGGCCGGAATACGTCTATCTGGAGCCGGTCATCCGCAGCGATCCGGAGCAGGTGAAGGAGTTCACCCAGGCCCTGCGGACCCTCAAGAGAACATCCGATCTCTACAGGGTGAATCCGGGTGGCGTCGAGTTCCTGTCCTCGACGCTCTTCAGGGCAACCCTGCCATTGCCGCCCGACATCCCTGTCGGAACGCATATTGCACGCGCCTATCTTTTCCGCGGCGGCCAGTTTGTCATGCAGAAATCGGCCCAGCTTGAAATCGTCAAGAGCGATTTCGAGCGCACCGTCTATGAGGAGGCGCAGGACCATTCCTTTTATTACGGCGTGTTTTGCGTGCTGCTTGCCGTGGGGATAGGTTGGGGCGGCCGTTTCGTTTTCCGTCGGGATTAGAGCATGTCGCCCGAAAGTGCGCAGCGGTTTCGGGATCACGACATGCTTGAAAACAAAGAGATTAAAAGACAGGAACGCAAGGTGGACCCATTTATCGCATCGTGTTTTTAACGGGCCTCAATTTACCCACACGTCGAGAACAGCCGCGCGGCCTTCCTTGCGCACCACATCGAATGCCGCTGCGACGGCTTCTTCGACCTCTTCCGGGCGTTCGACCTTGCGGGCGTGGGCGCCGCCGGCTGCCGCCGCAATCGCGCTGTAATCCGGCGGAGGATCGAAGGACAGATCGAGATCGTTGGCGCGGCTGGCGTAACCGTCGGGATGGACGGCGAGTGCCGAAAAGCGTGGTGCCTTCCAGCCATGATTGTTGAAGACGATCTGCAGGAAGGGCGTCTTGTATTTCCGCGCGATCCAATGAACGCTTGATGGCTGGGAGAACAGGTATGAGCCGTCGCCGGTCAGCGCGACGATCGTCTTGTCGGGGGCAGCGAGTTTGGCGCCGATGGCCGCGCCGCCATTCCAGCCAAGAGAGCCGCCGCCGCTTGCGAAGATCGAGCCCGGCCGCGCCATGCGTATGTGGTCGCACACGACACCGTAATTGGTGATGCCTTCATTGAGCACGATCGTTTCGGCATCGACATGCCGGCGCACGCAGGCGACGAGATATTCCGGCGTGATGATGCCGGCGCTTTTCGCCTCCCGCGCCTCAAGCGCGGCCAATCGAGCGCGGCTCTTCGCGACGTAATGCGCTGTGCGCTCCTCCACGGCCCGCTGGTCGAGGGGGCGGCTTTCAAGCGCGTCGTTCAGCTGCTTCAACGCCGTCCCCGCATCGGCCCTGATCGAAAGCTGCGCGTCGATATGCCAGAGCGGCATCTGCTCCTTCAGCGGGTCGACATCGATGTGGAAAATCGCGGCGGCCGGGTCGGGTCGGCTGACCGTCGGGATCCACGGCACGTCGCTGTCGATGACGAGGATGCAATCGGCTTCCGCAAGCGCTTCGTTCTGGCGCGGATCGTTCCACTGGTTGCCCTGATAAAGCGGATGGTCGGCGGGGAAATTCATCGCGCTCGGCACGGATTCGAGAACGCCGATGCCGAGCGTCTCCGCCAGGGCAACAATTTCGGGCACGGCGTCCTTGTTGCGGCCGGCATAGGAGGTAACGATCAGCGGGCGTTTCGCCTGTTCGAGGCGATCGAGGATGGTTGCCGCCGCATGGTCCGGCAATGACGCGGCCGCGAGGGGCATCCAACGGG
>SCRB01000226.1 GCA_004299545.1 Rhizobiaceae bacterium | reverse complement strand
TCGGCCTGGTCGGCCGCGACGTGCAGATAAGGCTGCTTCTCGGGGACCGGCTGACAATGACGGCTGCCGTCATTGACCGGCAGGCCGGGGAAGCGGCCCGGCAGTTCCTCGCTTTGTTCGGAAAGAACGGAGCGAATGACGCCCAACGGATTGGAAATTCAACCTAAGGAAGGAAACTGGAATGCGTGTCTATTATGATCGCGACGCCGATCTCAACCTCATCAAGGGCAAGAAAGTTGTCGTCATCGGCTATGGTAGCCAGGGCAGGGCGCACGCGCTCAACCTGAAGGATTCGGGCGTCAAGGAAATCGCCGTCGCGTTGCGCTCCGGTTCCGCGACCGCAAAGAAGGCGGAGGCAGACGGCTTCAAGGTGATGTCTGTCGCCGAGGCGGCCAAATGGGCCGACCTCATGATGATGGCCACCCCCGACGAACTCCAGGCCGATATCTACAAGAACGAGATCGCCCCCAACATTCGCGACGGCGCGGGAATAGCCTTTGCCCACGGCCTCAACGTCCATTTCGGTCTGATCGAGCCGAAGGCGACCGTCGATGTCATCATGGTCGCGCCGAAGGGCCCCGGCCATACGGTGCGTTCGGAATATCAGCGCGGCGGCGGCGTGCCCTGCCTCGTCGCGGTGGCGCAGGATGCATCCGGCAACGCGCTCGATCTCGGTCTCTCCTACGCCTCGGCAATCGGCGGTGGCCGTTCCGGCGTCATCGAGACGACCTTCCAGGAAGAATGCGAGACCGATCTCTTCGGCGAGCAGGTGGTGCTTTGCGGTGGTCTTGTCGCGCTGATCCGCTCAGGCTTCGAGACACTGGTCGAGGCCGGCTATGCGCCGGAAATGGCCTATTTCGAATGCCTGCACGAAGTGAAACTGATCGTCGACCTGATCTATGAGGGCGGTATCGCCAACATGAACTATTCGATCTCCAATACGGCCGAGTGGGGCGAATACGTCTCCGGCCCGCGCATCATCACCGCCGACACCAAGGCCGAGATGAAGCGGGTGCTGAAGGATATCCAGAGCGGCAAGTTTACGTCGGAATGGATGCAGGAATACCGCTCCGGTCTCGCCCGGTTCAAGGCGACGCGTCGACTGAACGACGGCCACCAGATCGAACAGGTCGGCGAGAAATTGCGTGGCATGATGCCGTGGATCTCGAAGAACAAGCTGGTCGACAAAGCGCGGAATTAGGACGATCCACGGTCTTCTTCATTGCGCGTCCTCGGGGCAGAGCCCTGCGGGCGCGCGGATGATCTCGAAGTACAGGCTGGTCGACAAAGCGCGGAACTGAAGCTTACGTGTAAGGCCTCGCCCGCGGCGCATCAAAACGCCCCGGGCGGAGCCGGTTTTGATGCGGCTCCTCACCCGTAGGGCGAATAGCACTGCTGCCGCGGGCCGCGATAAGGCTGGAAAGAATTGTCCGAGGCCCTGTAGGAACGGTAGCGGTCGTAGCACCATTGGACATGGGCCGCGCTAAGGCCCCTGGCCCTGTAAATGACACGCGGCCTGTAGACGACGCGAGGACCATAATAGGGGCCATAAGCATAGGGGTCGCAACCGTAATAGCCGCAGCCGTAATAGCTCGGGCCGGCTAGAGCGCTGCCGACGATCAAGCCGCCGAGGATTCCGGCGCCCACGCCGCCATAGTAATAGCCACCGCCTCTATGCCAGCCTCCTCCGTGATGCCATCCACCGCCGCCGCCATGGCGCCAGTGCTGGGCCGAAGCCGGTACGGTGGCGACGCCCATGGTTGCGAAGGTCATCAGTGCCGCGGACGCAACAGCCAATATGCGTTTCATGACTGTCTCCTTTTTTCAAATCCCTTCTGATAGGGAGATTTTCCTCTAAGCCGGCGGTTCGCGCAATGCGTTATATCGACGGGCGCGACGCGGACGCGGCGGAACATCTCGCGATGAATAACGCGGAACCATAGTGGCGGTTGCATGGCCACCGGCCGTGTCAGGGGCTATAAGGATCCGGTTTCCCGGCCGCCGCAACCAATGGGTGGTCCCATTTTTCCGAATACGCGGGCGGCTCCGATTGCCGCATGGAAAGGCTTCTTTTGATATTCGATCTCCCGCGCGACGCCGTCGTTCCCGTTCTTTCGGCCGAAATCGCTCTCGATCCCACACCTCACCCGTTCGAAACGGAAAACACCGTCGCGATCGAGGAAAACTGGGAGCGGGAAACGGCCGCCAATCCGGCGCTGTTCAATGGTGAGGTGATGCTCCTTTCCCGGCTCCGCTATCGCGAGGCGAGGCTGGAGGGATCGTGTCACATGGTCCGCTATGCCACATTCCTTCTTTGGCGACGTTCCCGGCCGATCGGCTCGGCGGAACATGCCTACGCCCATGCAATGCCGGTGACGAGCGACAACGCACTCGTTCTTGTACGCATGGCCGCCCACACGGCGAACGCCAACCGCGTCTATTTCGCCGCGGGCTCCTTCGAACCGCAGGATTTCCGGGCGGAAAAGGCCGACATCGATTTCAACATGATGCGCGAGGTGCGCGAGGAGACCGGCATCGACCTGAAGGGCCTCGACAGGGATCCGCACTATCACCTGCGCTCGGCGGCAGGCGCCACCGTGATCTTTCGACGTTATTTCCTTGGCGAACCGGCACAACAGGTAGCCGAGCGGATACGGGATTTCGTCGCGAGGGAAGAGGAACCGGAAATCGCCGAGCCGGTGATCGTGCGCAGTGCCGCCGACCTGCCGGACAATCCGGCGCTTCACATTCCGGCATTGGTCGGGTGGCATTTTGCCAATCTGGCATAACGGGTATCATCGGCCTTGACTTCGCCGGATAACACCGCACCCGATCGGCTGGGAGCCGCTGACTGATCGGGCAGCCAGGAGAACGCGAATGCCGGAACATGATTATGCGGTCTATGACGTCTTTACCGACAAGGGGCTGGCGGGGAACCCGCTTGCCGTCGTCTTTGCGGCCGACGGACTCGCCAAGGATGCCATGCAGCGCATCGCGGGCGAGTTCAATCTTTCGGAAACGGCGTTCGTTTCGGCGCCGAAGCTGCCGCACCATACGGCACGCCTCAACATCTTCACGCCGAAAATCGAGCTTCCCTTCGCGGGCCACCCGACGGTCGGAACGGCAGTGGCGCTGGCCGAACGGAAGGGATTGATGCCGGATTCCGGCGAGGGCGCCATCCTCGCCCTCGAGGAAGAGGTCGGCATGGTTCGTTGCGTCGTCTCGCGCGAAAAAGGTACGGCTGCTTTCGCTGAATTCGACCTGCCGCGGCTGCCGGAACCGGTGAGCTTCACCATTTTGCCGGAGATCGCCGCGGCATGTCTCGGGCTCGATCCGCAGGAGGTCGGTTTCGAGAATCACGTCCTCTCCGCGTGGTCGGCGGGGGTGCCCTATGTCTGCGTCCCCGTAAGGGGGCTGGATGCGGCAGCGAGGGCAAATCTCGACGCGGGCCTGTGGCTGAAATCAGCGCCGCGGCAGGGCGGCCTTATCGCGGCTCCCTATGTCTATTGCCGCGATACGGTGAGCCGGAATTGCGCCTTCCACGCGCGTATGTTCGCGCCCCATGACGGTATTGTCGAGGACCCGGCGACGGGATCGGCAGCGGCAGCTTTTGCTGGAGCGGTGATGCGTTTCGACAAGCCGGTCGACGGACCGTCCGAGCTATGGATCGAGCAGGGTATTGAAATGGGCCGCCCGTCGCGAATCCGGCTTGCCCTGGATGTCGAGAATGGGAAGCTCACCGGCGCGCGGATCGGCGGCCATGCCGTGAAAGTCGCAGCAGGCAAGCTGCTGGCATAGTGCCGGCATCTCCATCCAATCCGGCCTGTCGGAACCCACCCGCCGAGATTTATCGTTTCCTCGGCCGGCACGACGCCGTGGCATTTCGGTCACTGTGCGGGGGAAAGATGAAGGTGGCCTCTAGTTTGTTCGGCCACTGGATGTTGGAGCGAAGGCAGCGGGAACCTAAATCATGGCAAGTGAAGGGGCGGGCCGGATTTGACGCTCGCCGAGGGACAGCAACGTTTTTCAAGCGGGAAACCCGATCCCCTTCTCGCATCGTTTTTTGACTGGAGACCAGAAATGAATTTCAAGATGTCCATGCTCGGTTCGGTGGCGGCCCTTCTGGCGGTTTCCGGCGCGCATGCCGCGGATGCTGTCGTCGCTCCGGAGCCGGAACCGGCGAATTATGTCAAGGTGTGCGACGCCTATGGGTCGGGCTTCTATTACATCCCCGGCACGCAGACCTGTTTCTCGATCAACGGCTATGTCTGGTACGATTTCCGTGCCACCAGCAACCAGGCCGACGGCACCGATACGCCGAGTTATTATGGCGGTCTGGATCACCGCGGCTGGACCTCCGACTCGCGCGTCCGCATCAATCTGGATTCGCGTTCGGAGACGGAACTCGGCACGTTGCGCGGCTGGATCCGCCTTCAGGCAGACTGGAACGGCAGCAAGTCCGGCGACGGCCCTGTCGGCATAGACCAGGCGTGGGTGCAACTGGGCGGCTTCGCGGCGGGCTACGGTGAAAGCGCGTGGTACTACCAGTTCAACAACCAGACGCTGAACTACGGCACCTTCTCGTGGGGCGGCCTTTATTACGCCGATTACGAACGCTCCAGCGTCCGCTATGAGTTCGGCGGCAAGGAGGGTATCTACGGCCTGATTTCCCTCGAAGATCCCCGCGACGAGGTCAGCTATGTTCCCGACGTGGTCGGCAGGATCGGCTATGGCGCGCCGTGGGGGGCTGTCGCCGTAACGGCTGCCTATGACCACAATTACGGCGGCGATTTCCCCGGCGCCAGCGGTGCGGGCGCTTTCGTCGTGAAGGGCGAGGCGCTCTTCAACCTGCCCGGCCATCCCGGTACGATGCTCAAACTCGGCGCTGGCTATGCCAGTGCGGACAGCATTTACGGCATGGACAACCCGATGGTCGGCCAAACGCTCGTCGGTCCGGGAGGCGCCGTGACGACGTTCGGCCGGGCCCAATGGTATGCCATGGCGTCGCTGCAGTATCAGGTCAACCCGAACCTCGCCCTCATCGCGTCGGGTGAATATATGGGCAATCTCTATCGCCAGTACACCGACGATTCGACAAATGAAAACGCGTGGGCGGCCGAGGTGTCCGCCGTGTGGCTGCCGGTCAGGGATTTCGAGGTCCGCCCGGAAATTGTCTACACCAAGGCCGATCATCTCGACGGCACGGTATCGGGCTTCCTGCGCTTCACACGCTATTGACCTGCCACTGAATATTCATCCAGCGGCGATTAGAGCCTCGGCCGTTTCTGTTACGCCGTTCGGCGCAGGGTGAGCAACCGGCGGAGGCGCGGAGCCTTCATCTTGCGTAGCGCTGGAGCCGGTTGCGGTGAGGACCTCGGCGAAAGCCGCCGGGGTCTGATAGCCGAGCGAGGAGTGAGGCCTCGCGGTGTTGAAATCCTCCGCCCATTCCGAGATGGCGCTGCGGGCATGGTCGAGGTCAAAGAACAGGCTTTCGTTCAGGAGTTCATCGCGCATCCGGCCGTTGAAGCTCTCGACGTAGCCATTTTGCATGGGCCTCCCCGGCGCGATGTAATGCCACTCGACGCGGTGGTCCTTCGACCAGGCAAGGATGGCGTTCGAAGTGAACTCGGTGCCGTTGTCGGAAACGATCATGTCCGGCCTGCCGCGACGGCTGATCAGGTCGGTCAACTCGCGGGCGACACGCCGGCCGGAGATCGATGTGTCGGGGATCGCGGCCAGGCATTCGCGCGTCACTTCATCGACGATGTTGAGCACGCGAAACCTGCGGCCGCAGGCGAACTGGTCGTGGACGAAATCCAACGACCATCGCGCGTTTGGTCTCGCCTCGACCTGGATCGGCGCTCGCGTGCCCACCGCTCGTCGCCGCGCCCGGCGCTTGCGCACCATCAGCCCTTCCTCGCGGTAGAGCCGGTAGATGCGGTTGATGCCGGATGGCTCGCCCTCCCGCCGCAGCAGGATGAACAACCGCCGATAGCCGAAGCGGCGGCGCTCCTTGGCAAGATCACGCAGCCTGTCGCGCAGCTTCATCTCCGGTGGACGTCGGGATCGGTAGCGGATCATCTTGCGATCGGCCCCGACGAAGGAACAGGCCCGACGCTCCGACAGGCCCATGGCGGCCTGCAGATGCGCGACGGCTTCGCGCTTGGCGGCGGGCCCTACCATTTTTTTGACAGAAGCTCGCGAAGTGCCGAGGCTTCCAGCATCTGGTCGGCCAGAAGCTTCTTCAGCTTCGCGTTCTCGTCTTCCAGAGCCTTCAGGCGCTTGGCGTCGGAGACGTCCATCCCGCCATACTTCGCCTTCCAGTTATACAGCGTCGCCTCGCTGACGCCGTGCTTGCGGGCAAGATCCCCTGCCTTCGCTCCAGCCTCATGCTCCCGCAGCACCGCGATGATCTGTTCTTCCGTGAACCGCTTCCGCTTCATCTGTCCGTCCTTCAATCAAGGCCGGACTCTAACTCCAGGTGGAGGAAAATCTTAGTGGCAGGTCACTATTTCTGAGCTTGGCACTTCTGCATGATCGGGGCCGGGGAGGGTACTCTTCCCCGGCTTTTCGCTCACATTTATTGGGTCCAAACCCTAACTGTCCCACGGCCTAAAGCATGTCGCCCCGAAAGTGTGCGGCGGTTTTGGCTTGCTCTCCGGCAGGGGTACGCGAACATTCGGCCGGTTGGCGCCGTCGCTCATCCGGCCTTGAGCTTCTCCGCCACTTCCGGCGCGAAATAGGTCAGGATGCCGTCGCACCCGGCGCGCTTGAACGCCGTCAGGCTCTCGAACATGACGCGTTCGCCGTCGATCCAGCCATTCGCGGCCGCCGCCCGGATCATCGCATATTCGCCCGACACCTGATAGGCGAAGGTCGGCACCTGGAACGTCTCCTTCACCCGGTGGATGATGTCGAGATAGGGCAGGCCGGGCTTGACCATGAGCATGTCCGCCCCCTCGGCCAGGTCCTGCTCGGCTTCGCGCATGGCCTCGTCGGTATTGGCGTGGTCGATGTAATAGGTGTTCTTGTCGCCCTTCAGCACCCCCTTGGTCCCGATCGCGTCACGATAGGGGCCATAGAAGGCGGAGGCGAATTTCGTCGCATAGGACATGATCGCCACGTCCTGGAAACCGTTTTCGTCGAGGGCGGAACGGATCGCGCCGATGCGCCCGTCCATCATGTCGGAAGGGGCGATGATGTCGGCGCCCGCTGCCGCCTGCAGCACGGCGGCTGCCGTCACCTGCGCCACGCTTTCGTCATTGACGATGACGCCGTCGCGCAGGATCCCGTCATGGCCGTGGTCGGTGAACGGATCAAGTGCGGCGTCCGTAATGACGCCGATTTCCGGCACCGCGTCCTTGATGGCGCGCGTAGCGCGATTGGTGACGTTTTCGGGATCGAGGATATGCGAGCCGGTCCGGTCGCGCCGGCCCGTCTCGATATGAGGAAATGTCGCGAGAGCGGGAATGCCGAGCCTTGCGGCGCGTTCGGCTTCCTTCACCGCCTGATCGACGGAAAGCCGGAAAGCGCCGGGCATGGCTTCTATCGGCTCGCGCCTGTTCTCGCCCTCCATGACGAAGATCGGCCAGATCAGATCGTCGACGGTCAGGTGGTTTTCACGCACGAGGCGGCGCGACCAGTCCGCCTTGCGCATGCGACGCAGCCGCCGCCCGCCGGTGATCTCGTCGACGCTCCTCTTGCTTGCCGGTTTCTCGCGGCTGAACGTATTCATGATGCGCCTTTCTACCGTTTGGAAAGGTTCTATCATAGCCGGTGGGAGATCGCCAAAGCGAAGCGATGCGTTTCGCCGTCGCAGTGGCCTGTTGTTTCTAGGCCTGGGTTTTTCACCGTTGTTCCGTACGGAAGGCAGGCTGGCATTGACGGTTGGGACCGCGATGCGTAGCACTCGAACCGGAAACGGAGAGATATTCATGGATTTTGGCGGCGGCGGGGACATTCGGTTCGAACGGCGCGGCGCGGCCGGCATCATCACCCTGACGCGTCCGAAGGCGCTCAATGCTCTTTCCCTTCCCATGGTGCAGGCGATGGCGCGGGCGCTGGAAGCCTGGAAAGCGGACAGCGGTGTCGCGGCGATCGTCGTCCGCGGCGAGGGGAGAGCGTTTTGCGCTGGCGGAGACATTGCCCGCGTCTACGAAGCCCGCCAAAAGGGCGAGCCGGCCGTTCAGTTCTTCGCCGAGGAATACCGCCTCAACACGATGATCGAAAGCTATCCGAAGCCTTATGTCGCCTTGATCGACGGCATCGTCATGGGCGGCGGCGTCGGCATCTCCTGCCATGGTTCGCATCGGGTGATGACGGAAAAAGCGCTTTTCGCTATGCCCGAGGTCGGCATCGGCTTCTTCCCGGATGTCGGCGGCAGTCATGTTCTGCCGGGCTTGCCCGGCCGTTACGGCTATTACCTGGCGCTCACCGGCGCACGCATCAAATATGGCGATGCGTTGGGGGCAGGCCTTGCGACCCACGCGATGCCGGCGGATGCCTTGGAGGGGATTGTCGCGGAAGTCGCCGCCAACGGCTATCCGGATGCGGCGCTAAAAGCTTTTACCGCCGCGCCGCCGCGCGAAACCGGCGAAGCGACGCTGGCGAAGATCGCCGCGCATTTTTCCGGGCCCACCCTTTCGTCCATTCTCGCGAGCCTCGAGGCATCTGCCGGCGCCGACGAATTCGCCGCCTCCACGCTCGCCACGATGCGCCAGCGTTCCCCGACCAGCCTTGCCGTCGCCTTCCGTCAGATATCCTTCGGCGCGGGGCTGTCGATGCGGGACTGCATGCGCATGGAGTTCCGCATCCTCAACCGGATGCTCGAAGGCCACGATTTCTACGAAGGTATCCGCGCGGTCCTCATCGAGAAGGACAACAAGCCGGTCTGGCGGCCGAAAACGGTTGAAGAGGTTCGCTCCGAAGACATTGCGCATTATTTCGAGACGCTGGGCGAGGCGGAACTGACATTTTGATGACGATGGCCGAGGAAGACCGTGCTCTCACTTCCAGGGGGCTCAGGACGACAACAGCGGAAATGACGCTCGTCTGGTTCCTGCGTGTCGTTGCCGTCTACTGCCTCTTCTTCGGTATTCTCTACTGGATCCGGCTGATCGGTCTCTATCCCGGCCCTCTCTGGCGCTTCGATCTCATGCCGGTGGATTGGCAGGTCGCAGCCGCGACACTCGCGGTTCTCTTTCCCTTTGCCGCGGTCGGCCTTTGGATTCTCGCCTCGTGGGGGCCGGTGATCTGGTTTTTCTGTGCCGTGATCGAAAGCACGATGTACGCCGGTTTTCCGGCGCTTTTCGGCCAGCGCTATCCGATCGTCGCAGCCCATCTCCTCGTCGCGCTGATCTATATCGTTTTGCGGGCCGTGATTTATTTCCAAAGCCGAAAACCCGCTTAATCCGCCATTAAGTATCTTTGCAGCTCGTTTCAAGAAAGCTTCCGTTAA
>SCRB01000225.1 GCA_004299545.1 Rhizobiaceae bacterium | reverse complement strand
GAGCGATGCCATCCTGAGCGCCTCGCCGAGGTCGAGGCCGATCTCGCGATGGATGAAGCGAACGGCGGAAATCATGTCGAGATCGGCGCCGGCGAGCGTGCCGTCCTCGAGCGTCAGCCGGCCGTTGGCGCGCTTGATGAGGCGGCCGTTCAGCGTGAATTCCGTCATGTCCGTGCCGATCGTCGCCATGGCATCGGTGACGAGGAAGATGCGGCCCGGCCAGCGCTTGGCGCGTAGTGCTATTGCAAGCGCATGGCGATCGACATGGATCCCGTCGGCGATCAGCCCGGCATAGAGGTGTTCCGCTTCGAGTGCGGCGCCGACCATTCCCGGTTGGCGGTGCTCCAACTGGCTCATGGCGTTGAAGAGATGCGTCATCTGTCGCGCGCCGGCGGCGGTTGCAGCCGTCGCCATCTCGAAACTTGAATCGGAATGGCCGATGCTGACGACGACGCCAGCACCGGCAAGCGCCGCGATCTGCTGTGGCGTAACGGTTTCCGGCGCGACGGTCGTCTGCAAGACCGGCAGATCGGCAACAGCCTTCTTCAGCCGCGAAAGATCCTTTTCCTCCATCGGCCTGATGAGGGCCGGATCGTGCGCGCCCTTGCGCGCCAACGAGAGATGCGGACCTTCGAGATGAAGGCCGAGGAAGCCCGGCACGTGCGCGGCGGCTGCGACGCGGCCAGCGGTAATCGTCTTTTCCGTGATTTCCGGTGTGTCGGTGATAAGCGTGGCAAGGAGCGCAACGGTGCCGAATTGCGCGTGCGCCGCGCAGATGCGCCTGATCGCCTCGACGTCGGGCCGATCGTTCAGAAGAACGCCGCCACCGCCATTGACCTGCAGATCGACGAAACCCGGCGCGAGAAAGCCACCATCAATACGGGTATGTTCACAACCGGATGGGAGTTCCTCGACAATTCCTTCCACGGAATCGTCGCGCAACAGGAGCGCCTTGCCGTCGTGCCAGACTTGGCCGTCGAATATCCGTGCCCCGGAAAGTGCAGAAATGCGGCTCATCGGGTCTCCGTCACCTTCTTGAGATTGGTCGGGCGATCGGGATCGAGGCCACGCCGGCGCGCGAAAGCCTCGATGAAGGAGTAGAAGGAAACGACCAGCGCCAGCGGGTCCGTAAGGCTGTGTCCCGTGGCGACGAAAGGTAACTGCCGCGCTTGCCGCACGGTAGCGCTTGTCGCAAAGACGCGCGCGCCCTTTCCGACAAGATCGTCCGCCGTTCCAGCAACCGATTTTTCCGCCGCATCGCGCCCGATCAATGCCAGGATCGGAAAGCCGCGCCCGACGATCGAGACGGGCCCGTGCATAACCTCGGCCGAACTGTAGGCTTCGGCGTGGACCGCACAGGTCTCCTTGAACTTCAACGCCGCCTCGTTGGCGATGGCGAGAGCGGGGCCACGGCCGAGGATGAAAAGGGATTCGTGCCCGTCCAATGCTTCGCACAGGCTCGTCCAGTCGCAAAGCCGGGCGGTTTCGAGTTGCGCCGGAAGCGCGTCGAGCGCGGCACGCAGATCGCCGTTCTCCGTCCATTCGGCGAGCAGAAGAAGGCCGGCGACGACGGACGTCACGAAAGTCTTGGTCGCCGCGACGCTGCGCTCCACCCCGGCCATGATGTCGATGACGATGTCACTTGCTTCGGCCAGAGGTGAACCGGCCGTGTTGGTGAGCGCGATGGTCAAGGCTCCGCCCGCGCCGGCGGATTTGGCCATATCGACAATGTCGGGGCTCTTGCCGGACTGGGAAATGGCGATTGCCGCGGCGCGGTCGAGCTTCAGTTTCGCTCCGAAAATGGAGGCTATGGAGGGACCGAGCGAAGCGACGGGGATGCCGGCTGAAAGCTCGACGGCATATTTGAAATAGGACGCCGCATGGTCGGAGGAGCCGCGCGCGACCGTCGCGAGCAGCACCGGGTCTTTCGAACGAAGCGTCTTCCCTGCCTCGCTGAGCGCTGCTTTCGAATTCGCAAGCAGCGCCTCGACGGCGTCTGGTATTTCGCCAATCTCGCGCTGCATGAAACTTGGTTCAGCCATTTTCTTATCCCGTCAGTTCTCTCCGAGCCGCAGTTCGGCGACGAAATCATAGGTATCGGCGCGGTAGCGCGAGCGCGTGAACTCGATCGCCTGGCCGGACGGCAGATAGGATATGCGCACAATATCGAGGCTCGGCGAACCGGCGGCGACATCGAGGAGTTCGGCATCCTGCGGCTCGAGCAGTGCCGCGGAGATGCGCTGCACCGCCCTTACCGGATGGTTGCCGCGCTTTCTGAGCGCGGCATAAAGCGAATCGCCGATCTCGGCGGGATCGGGCAGGAAGGTGCAGGAAACCGTCGCCCGCTCAATCGCCATTGGCACGCCATTCGTCTTGCGCAGGCGGCCGATCCTGACGACGGTATCGTTCGCGGCAAGGCCGAGAACCATCGTTTCCTCCGGCGACGGTGCATGGATGCCGCGGTCGAGCCAGACCGATTCCACGGTGAGGCCGCGGCGGGCCATATCCTCCGTAAAAGAGGTAAGCGAGGAAAGCGATTGCTCGACGCGGTCGACGCGTTGGGCGACGAACGTGCCCGAACCATGACGCTGCACCAAAAGCCCGCTTTCGACGAGATCCTGTACCGCCTTGCGAACGGTGACGCGTGAGACATCCGCCATGGCGGCGATATCCCTTTCGGACGGCAGCGCGTCGCCGGGCTTCAGGACG
The DNA here is from genome assembly GCA_004299545.1 of Rhizobiaceae bacterium. GTDB lineage: Bacteria > Pseudomonadota > Alphaproteobacteria > Rhizobiales > Rhizobiaceae > Mesorhizobium_L. The sequence continues at coordinate 2,651 of SCRB01000225.1, read as the reverse complement.
CCTTCCCCGATCGCCTGTTCGATGTTGCGCTTCAACGCGAGGTAAAGCGGCCCGGACGCGCCGCCGCCGGAAGCGCGCCTGGAGAAGATGGCGTGGCGCATGTCATTCATGGCCGACGCCTGCGGGTAAGCCGCCTGCGGGCACGAAGGCCTTCCGTGCGAGGGCAAGCGCGCCCTGGAGCGCATCGGCGAGCGGCGGTTTCAGAAGATGCTGGAAGCGGCTTTCCAGCCGTTTCGCATAGAGCGGCGCAAGACCGCCAAGCAGGCATATGCGCTCGCAATGTTTCGGCTTCACCGTATCCAGCGCCTCGCCGATACTCTTCACCGCCTCGTCAAGCACGCGCGTCGCCACGGGATCGCCGCGGTCGGCGAAAGAAAAGAGAAGCGGGGCGAAAGTGCCGAAATCGCGCGGAGCAGCGGTCCTGGCGAACGCGACCAACTCACCCGGTTCGTTACCGAAGCGCGTCAGCACTTCATCGGTGAGCGCAGAAGGCCGATGAACCCTGTCGTAAGCAAGCAGCACTTCCTGGAGCAGCGCCCGGCCGAGACGAGCACCACTGCCGAGGTCGCTCAGGACAAAACCCCATCCGCCGATGCTGCGGACCTCCCCGGCGCTTCTCGCCACGAAAACCGAGCCGGTTCCGAGGATGGCGACGACGCCGTCGGCGGGTCCCAGCGCACCTTCCATGGCGATGACGGAGTCCGTTACCACGACGCAATCCGAAAAAGGCAGCATCGCCTTCAGCCGTTCGCCGCTTCGGCTGACATTGGCACCTGCCAGCCCGAGAAAGGCGCCGCTTCGCCGCATGGCCCCGGCTGGCAATCCGGCATCAGCGAAGGCCGCCTCCACCGCCTCGACAACGCTGCGGCAGGTCCCTTCGGGATCGGTCATGAGATTGGCCGAACCGCTGGCGCCACGGCCGAGCACGACGCCGCCCATCGTGGCGACCAGCGCCCTGCAGCCGGTGCCGCCGCCGTCTATGGCGATCAGATGATCCAAGCGAGCGATCCTCCTTGCAGCCATCATACCAATTAACTACCAATAACCAAGAGATTCATTTCCACCCAATGTGATTTTTCCATAAGCTACTGATAACAATAGATTTTAAGAAAATCATGCCTCTCATTCGCGATTAATTCGTTAACACCGTCTGGACAAGTGGTATTTTTTTGGCATTATTCCACAAAAGACAAGAAAGGGCGGCCAGCCGCCGCACCGGCAAGAGCGCCGGTTCATTCCGAGGGGAGCGCCGGCGTTTCGGAAACAGGTGCTCCGGCAATTCGGCGCTTCAACGCCGCTAACAGGGAGAACGACATGACGAAAACCTTCATTAAAGCGCTTTTGGTGGCGTCGAGCGTCATCACCATCGCCAGCATTGCGCGCGCCGACGATGTCACGCTGACGATTGAAAGCTGGCGCAATGACGATACGGGCGTCTGGCAGCAGAAGATCATCCCGGCCTTCGAGAAGGAAAATCCCGGCATCAAGGTCGTCTTCGCGGCCGCCGCGCCGACCGAATACAACGCCGCGCTCAACGCCAAGCTCGCCGCCGGTTCGGCCGGCGACCTTATCACCTGCCGCCCCTTCGACGCCTCGCTCGAACTCTACAAGAAGGGCTACCTGACCTCGGTGAACGACCTCAAGGGCATGGACAATTTCGGCGACGTCGCCAAGGCGGCGTGGCAGACCGATGACGGCAAGACGACGTTCTGCGTGCCGATGGCCTCGGTGATCCATGGCTTCATCTACAACGAGGATGCCTTCAAGGCCCTCAAGATCACGCCGCCGAAGACGCATGACGAGTTCATGGCGGACCTGAAGAAGATCAAGGATGACGGCACCTACGTTCCGCTTGCGATGGGCACCAAGGACCAGTGGGAAGCCGCGACCATGGGGTACGAGAATATCGGCCCCGACTACTGGCACGGCGAGGAAGGCCGCAAGGCGCTGATCGCCGGCAAGGCGAAGCTGACCGATCCGGGATTCGTCGAGCCCTTCAAGGTGCTCAAAGAATGGGCGCCCTATATGGGCGATGGTTACCAGGCGCAGGCCTATCCCGACAGCCAGAACATGTTCACGCTCGGCCGCGCGGCGATCTATCCTGCGGGCTCGTGGGAAATCACCACCTTCGAAAAGCAGGCGCAATTCAAGATGGGCGCCTTCCCGCCACCGCTGCCGAAGGAAGGCGACACCTGCTACATCTCCGACCAGCCCGATCATGCGCTTGGCATGAACGCGAAGACAAAGCATCCGGAAGCCGCCAAGAAGTTCCTCGAATGGGTGGCATCGAAGGATTTCGCCGAGCTTTACGGCAACGCGCTGCCCGGTTTCTTCCCGCTCACCAAGGAGAAGGTGGAACTGAAGGATCCGCTTGCCAAGGCGTTCCTGAGCTGGCGGCAGACCTGCACGCCGACGATCCGCATGACCTACCAGATCCTGTCGCGCGGAACGCCCAATCTCGAGAATGAGAGCTGGGTCGAATCGGCCAATGTCATCAACGGCACGGAGACGCCGGAACAGGCCGCGAAAAAGCTGCAGGACGGTCTCGCGAGCTGGTACGGTCCTCAGAAAGCGAACAAGTAATTCGCCCTCGCAATAATTGCCTGTGGCCGGACACGACCGGCCACAGGCCGATCGGGAACCCGAGGGGC
>SCRB01000224.1 GCA_004299545.1 Rhizobiaceae bacterium | reverse complement strand
TCGACTGGATGCTGTCGCTGCCGTGGGGCAAGAAGTCCAAGGTCAAGAAGGATATCGCGCTCGCCGAGGAAATCCTGCACAACGACCATTACGGCCTCGAAAAGGTCAAGGAACGCATTCTGGAATATCTTGCCGTGCAGCAGCGCGCCGGCAAGATGAAGGGGCCGATCCTGTGCCTCGTCGGCCCGCCCGGCGTGGGCAAGACCTCGCTCGCCAAGTCGATCGCCAAGGCCACAGGGCGCGAATACGTGCGCATGTCGCTCGGCGGCGTGCGCGACGAAGCGGAAATCCGCGGTCACCGGCGCACCTATATCGGCTCGATGCCGGGCAAGATCATTCAGTCGATGAAAAAGGCGAAGAGCGCCAATCCGCTCTTCCTGCTCGACGAGGTCGACAAGCTGGGCGCGGACTGGCGCGGCGACCCGTCTTCCGCGCTGCTCGAAGTGCTCGACCCGGAACAGAACCACACCTTCAACGACCACTATCTGGAGGTCGATTTCGATCTCTCCGACGTGATGTTCATCACCACGGCCAACACGCTGCGTATGCCGCAGCCCCTGATGGACCGCATGGAGATCATCCGCATCCCCGGCTACACCGAGGACGAGAAGGTCGAGATCGCCAAACGCCACCTGATCGAAAAGCAGATCAAGGCGCACGGCTTGAAGGACGACGAGTGGAAGATCACCGACGGGGCGTTGCACGACCTGATCCGCTACTACACGCGCGAAGCCGGCGTCCGCAATCTCGAGCGCGAAATCGCCAACCTCACCCGCAAGGCGGTGAAGGAGATTGTTTCGGGCAAGGCCAAGTCCATCGAAATCACCTCCGCCAATGTCGGAGACTATGCTGGCGTGCGGAAGTTCCGCTTCGGCGAGATCGAGGGCGAGGATCAGGTGGGCGTGGTCACGGGGCTCGCCTGGACCGAGGTGGGCGGCGAGACGTTGCAGATCGAATCCGTCATGCTGCCTGGCAAGGGCCGCATGCAGACCACCGGCAAGCTCGGCGACGTAATGAAGGAATCGATCGACGCCGCGCGTTCCTATGTGAGGAGCCGGGCGACGCATTTCGGCATCAAGCCGCCGATGTTCGAGCGGAAGGACATCCATGTGCACGTGCCCGAAGGAGCCACACCCAAGGACGGGCCTTCGGCGGGTGTCGCCATGGCCACCTCGATCATCTCGGTGCTGACGGGCATTCCCGTGCGGCGCGACGTCGCCATGACCGGTGAGGTGACGCTGCGCGGCCGCGTGCTTCCTATCGGCGGGCTCAAGGAGAAACTGCTCGCTGCGCTGCGCGCCGGCATCACCACGGTGCTCATCCCGCAGGAGAACGAGAAGGACCTGGCCGAGATTCCCGACAATGTGAAGTCCGGGATGAAGATCGTGCCCGCGTCCACCGTCGACGAGGTGCTGAAGGTGGCGCTGGTGCGTATGCCCGAACCCATTACCTGGGAAGAGCCGGAAATCCTGCCGCAGGTGCTGCCCGAGAGCGAAGCCGCGGCGGCGCTTCCGCACTGATCGCCTGTTTAGCGAAGCCGGCCGGCCGGACATTTTCTAACAGGACGGGCCCGAGTCGTTTCCGATTCGGGCCCTTTTTCTT
>SCRB01000028.1 GCA_004299545.1 Rhizobiaceae bacterium | reverse complement strand
GATTACGAGCCGGATGCGAACCTCATTCTGGACGACCTCATCCCGCGCAACATAGCGGTGCAGATTTTCCGCGCGCTGCTCGAGAATGCAGCCGGCGAGATGGGCGCCAAGATGACGGCGATGGACAACGCGACCCGCAATGCGGGCGACATGATCAACAAGCTTTCGATCACCTATAATCGCCAGAGACAGGCGCAGATCACCAAGGAACTGATCGAAATCATTTCGGGCGCCGAGGCGCTCTGACCGCCCCGACCGGCGGAGAGAACGAATCGAAGAGGTAAGGACGATGGCGAAAGCAGCGACCCCCAAGAAGGCTCCGGCCGCCAAGGCCACAACATCAGCAGCCAGGACGACGGCCGCGAAGGCGCCCGCGGCGAAGAAAGCGGCCCCAGCAAAGGCAGCCGCGGCAAAGCCGGCACCGGCGAAAGCCGTCGCTGCGAAGGCTTCCGCTCCGGTGAAGGCTGCTTCCTCCGGCGGCGCTGTCGGCAAGGTACACCAGATCATCGGCGCCGTTGTCGACGTCGCCTTCGAGGAAGGCAATCTGCCGGCCATCTTGAACGCGCTCGAGACGGACAATCACGGCAACCGCCTGGTGCTGGAAGTGGCGCAGCATCTCGGCGAAAACACCGTCCGCACGATCGCCATGGACACGACGGAGGGTCTGACCCGCGGCCAGCGCGTCACCGATACCGGCGCGCCGATCGAGGTGCCTGTCGGTCCCGGCATGCTCGGCCGTATCATCAATGTGATCGGCGAGCCGGTCGATGAGGCTGGACCGGTGAAAGCCACCGAACTGCGTCCGATCCACGCACCGGCGCCCACTTATGTTGAGCAATCGACGGAGGCCGAGATCCTGGTTACGGGGATCAAGGTGGTTGACCTTCTCGCGCCCTATGCCAAGGGCGGCAAGGTGGGCCTGTTCGGCGGTGCCGGCGTCGGCAAGACCGTGCTCATCCAGGAACTGATCAACAACATCGCCAAGGCCCATGGCGGCTATTCCGTCTTTGCCGGCGTCGGCGAGCGCACACGCGAGGGCAACGACCTCTACCACGAGTTCATCGAATCGGGCGTCAACAAGAAGGGCGGCGGCGAGGGATCGAAGGCCGCGCTCGTCTACGGCCAGATGAACGAGCCGCCCGGCGCGCGTGCCCGCGTCGCGCTCACCGGACTGACGGTCGCCGAGTATTTCCGCGACCAGGGCCAGGATGTGCTCTTCTTCATCGACAATATCTTCCGCTTCACGCAGGCGGGTTCGGAAGTGTCGGCCCTTCTCGGCCGTATTCCTTCGGCCGTGGGCTATCAGCCGACGCTCGCCACCGACATGGGTGCCTTGCAGGAGCGCATCACCACGACGACGAAGGGCTCGATCACCTCGGTGCAGGCGATCTACGTCCCTGCCGACGATCTGACCGATCCGGCACCGGCCACTTCCTTCGCCCACCTCGATGCGACGACCACCCTTTCCCGCTCGATCGCGGAAAAGGGCATCTACCCGGCGGTCGATCCGCTCGATTCCACGTCACGCATGCTCGATCCGCTGATCGTCGGCGAGGAGCATTACCAGGTGGCGCGTCTCGTGCAATCGACCTTGCAGCGCTACAAGTCGCTGCAGGACATCATCGCGATCCTTGGCATGGACGAGCTTTCCGAAGAGGACAAGCTGACGGTTGCCCGCGCCCGCAAGGTCGAGCGCTTCCTGTCGCAGCCCTTCTTCGTCGCCGAGGTGTTCACCGGCGCGCCGGGCAAGCTCGTCGATCTCGCCGATACGATCAAGGGCTTCAAGGGCCTGTGCAACGGCGACTACGATCACTTGCCCGAAGCCGCGTTCTACATGGTCGGCACGATCGAGGAAGCCGTCGAGAAGGCGCAGAAGCTGGCCGCTGAAGCCGCATAATCGCGGCGGTCGGCAGTGGGCAATCGGCAACAGGGAGTAGGCAGCAGGATCAAGCGGGAAGCTGGCGATATTTTTTGCCGACTGCCGACTGCCGACTGCCTGATAGGAAATGGCTGACAGCTTCAAGTTCGAACTGGTATCGCCCGAGCGGCTTCTCGTTTCCGAGGATGCCGAATCGGTCGTCATCCCCGGCACGGAAGGCGAGATGACGGTCATGGCGCGCCATGCCCCGGTGATGACCACCCTGAAGCCCGGTGTCGTCACCGTCAACGCCGTTTCCGGCAAGGTGGACCGCTATGTCGTCTTCGGCGGTTTCGCCGATGTCCTGCCGGAAAGCCTCACGCTTCTCGCCGAATCTTCGTCGCATCTGGACGATATTTCCCCTGCCGACATTTCGGAGCGTATCGAGCAGGTGCGCAAGGACCTCGCCGAGACGACGGACGGC
>SCRB01000223.1 GCA_004299545.1 Rhizobiaceae bacterium | reverse complement strand
CTCGTCCGCGCCTCTTTCCAGATGCGCGAATTCGAGGACCGTTTCGTTACCCTCGGCCTCAATTACCGCGTTGTCGGCGGCCCGCGCTTCTACGAGCGGCAGGAAATCCGCGACGCCATGGCCTATTTCCGGGTCGTTGCGCAGGGCGCCGACGACCTCGCCTTCGAACGCATCGTCAACGTACCGAAGCGCGGCCTGGGTGAAGCGACCATTCGCCAGGTCCATGATACGGCGCGCGCGCTTGGCGTGCCGATGCTGGAAGCGGCAGGGAATCTCGCCGAATCCGACGAACTGAAGCCGAAGCCTCGTGCGGCGCTCAGGGAGGTGGCGGCCAATTTCGCCCGCTGGCAGAAGCTGTTGGAGACGAAGCCTCACACCGAGCTTGCAGAAAGCATTCTGGAAGAGTCCGGCTACACCGACATGTGGAAGAACGACCGCTCGGCTGAAGCGCCCGGACGGCTGGAAAACCTGAAAGAGCTGATCCGCTCCATGGAGGAGTTCGAATCGCTCCGCTCTTTCCTCGAACATGTCGCACTGGTCATGGACGCCGAGCAGAACGAGGATCTCGACGCCGTCAATATCATGACGCTCCACTCCGCCAAGGGGCTGGAATTCGAGACCGTCTTCCTGCCCGGCTGGGAGGAAGGGCTTTTCCCCCACCAACGCGCGCTCGACGAGGGTGGCCGTTCGGGCCTGGAGGAGGAACGGCGGCTCGCCTATGTCGGCGTCACGCGTGCCAAGAGGAACCTCCACATCTGGTTCGTCTCCAATCGCCGCATCTACGGGCTCTGGCAATCGACCATACCGTCCCGCTTTCTGGACGAGTTGCCGGAAGAGCATGTCGAGGTGGCAGATGCCGGCGATTCCTACGGCGGCTATAACGCGCCCTATGGCGGCAGCGCCTTCGCCGGCGGGCGCGGGGGGTTCTCCGCAGGCCGCCAGAACCCCTATGGCGCCTCGCGCTTCGACAACGCCGGCACCTTCTCCAATACCTATGCGACGCCCGGCTGGCAGCGCGCCAGGGCAAACCGCACCGATGCGACGGACCGCAACTGGGGGTCGCGCTCCGGCCATCAGGTCGAACGTATCGGCTATGGCGAGGTCGATTCGGGCTATGGCGCCGGACGCGGCTCGGTGAAAGGTCGCACCATCGACGGCGAACTGGTGGCGAAATCGGTGTCCGATACCCCCTCGCCTTTCAGTATCGGCGACCGGGTCTTCCACCAGAAATTCGGGAACGGCAACATCGCTGCCATCGACGGCAACAAGCTCACCATCGACTTCGACAAGGCCGGCCAGAAGAAGGTGCTCGACGGGTTTGTGACGGCAGCGTGAGGGGGTGAGGCACCGCTACCCTCCCTCCTCCCTCTACAAGGTCAGGATTTCGGGGGCGCCAGCGCTTCCCTCTCGACCGCGCCGGTCAGATCCGCGTCCCGCGGCTCCCGGAGCGCCTCGACCTTTGCGATCGCCGCTTCAATCTTGTCGTCGCGGCCATAGATGTCGTTGTAGAAGTTCACCTTTCCCGACTCATCCGGCCAGGCGGTGAAATAGGCGACATAGACGGGAATGTGGAGATC
>SCRB01000222.1 GCA_004299545.1 Rhizobiaceae bacterium | reverse complement strand
CTCCGATCAGGAATTCCATGGCCCGGTCGAGCCTTATATGCGGCAGCGAAAGCGTCACCCCCTCCGCCGTCCGTTCGAGCTTCGGCGGGCGGAAGTGAACGAAGCGGATGGCAGGTTCGCCGTCCCTCTTTTCCGCTGTTCCACCGGCCGCGAAAACGCCGTCGGGCGAAGCCGGAAGATCGCCTGGAAAGATCGCTGTCTCCGTCTCGCCGTCGAATGTCTCGCTGGCGATGGTTTCGCCGGCAAGCGGCGTCCCGATGATGACGGGCAGCGTTTCACGTCCCTGGGTGACGGTGCCCTCGCGCGTCGCCCGAACCGCGGCCATGGCGAGCACCTCGACCTCCGCGCCTGAAAGATCGGCGCGCTTTACCGCCCGGTCTGCGAGGCGGCGCACGATCGCCTGGAGCCGGTCGTGGCTTTCATGGTGGAGATGGTCGGCCTTGGTCGCGGCGACGAGAATGCGATCGATGTGATGGGCGAAGAGATCGGTCAGGAGGTTGCCGCGGCCCGGCCGGAAACATGCGAGGATCTCGGTCAGCGCCCGTTCGAGATCGATGACCGCGTCATGACCGGCGTTCAGGGCCTGCAAGGCGTCGATCAGCACGAGTTGGCGGTCGAGACGGGCGATATGCTCGCGGAAGAAAGGCTTCACCACATGCGTCTTGTAGGCTTCGTAGCGCCGCTCCATCATCGCGCCGAGCGAGCCCGGGCGGAAGCTTTTGCCCTCGGCGGCCGGAAGCGGGGCGAAGGTGAGGGCGGGCGAGCCGTCGAGGTCGCCGGGCATCAGGAAGCGGCCGGGCGGCAGCGTCGAAAGGGCGCGATGGTCCGCCTTGCAGGCTTTCAGATAGGCGGTGAAACTTTCGGCGAGGCGGCGCGCCGTCATCTCGTCGGCGGCGTGATCCGGATCGACCGCCAAAGCCATGCCGCGCCAGTCCGCGGAGAGGTCATCGCGGACGGGCAGCATCGCGAGTTCGAACGCTTCCTTCGAGAATTGCAGGTAATCCTTGCCGAGGAGCGGCAGGTCGAGCAGCCATTCGCCGGGATAATCGACGATATCGACCGAGAGCTTGCCGCGCGAGAAAAACCGCCCCCAGCCCGACGCCGATTCGTAATCGATCGTGAGCCGCAACTCGGAAATCGCCCGGGTCGATTCCGGCCAGATCCGCTGATCGACGAGGGCCGAGACATGATCCTCGTACTGGAAACGGGGAACGGCATCGTCCGGCTGGTGTTCGAGATAGGCGCGTGCGATCCGGCCGGTCTTCTGCGCCCTGAAGAGCGGCAGACGCCCGCCATGGACAAGATTGTGCACGAAGGCCGAGATGAAGACCGTCTTGCCGGCGCGCGAGAGCCCGGTCACGCCGAGCCTGAGCGATGGCGAAACGAGGCCGGAAACACGGTCCGACAGCGTATCGAGCGCGATCAGTGCCTCGTCGGTGAAACTCGTGAGTGAAGCCAAGTGCCGGTCCCGGTTGCAGGAGAACCCGATATAGGAGAGGAGCGCTGCATTTGAAATGCGCTTACAACGCCGCCGCCCTTAAGCCGGCCGGCGTGAGAAACGCCTCGAGACGGGCGCAGCGCGGTCTTACGGCCTCGAATTCGCATTCGAGAGAGAGCACGGCCAGGCCACAGGTGGGAAAACCCGACCGTAACGCGGCAAGCGCATTCGCATCGCCGCCCGCGATCAGCAGGTGGGCGAGATCTTCCATCATCGGATTGTGGCCGACCATGAGAAGCGATTGCGTGCCGGCCGGCTGTTCCTCAACGGCGGACACATAGGCCGGGGCATCGCCGCCATAGAGCGCAGGGGAGAAGACCGCGCTTTCGGGATCGCAGGCGAATGCGCCGGCGAAAATCGCCCAGGTTTGCCGCGCGCGCATGGCGGTCGAGCATGTCACCGATTGCGGCCGTTCGTAACGTTTCTTGACGGTCCCGGAAACAAGGCGGATTTCCTCTTTCCCGGTTTGGTCGAGGCCACGGTCGAAATCCTTCATGCCCGGCCGGCTCCAACCTGCTTTGGCATGCCTGAGAAGGAAGAGCGATGCCATTCCTGTTCCTTTTGAGAACCGTGGGCGCGAAACGCTTTTGCAGAGAATCA
>SCRB01000221.1 GCA_004299545.1 Rhizobiaceae bacterium | reverse complement strand
CCTTCGAGTTCATCTCGTAGGCGCGCTGCGCCGAGATCATCTCGGTGATTTCCTTCACCGGATCGACATTCGAGCTTTCGAGATAGCCTTGGGAGAGCGTGCCGAAGCCCGGGTCGCCGGGAATGCCGACCGTCGGGGCCCCGGAGGCATCCGTTTGCTGATAGAGGTTGTCGCCGACGGGTTTGAGACCCGCCTCGTTGACAAAGGTCGCGATCGTCAGCTGCCCGACGCTTTGCAGAGCGGTCTGGCCGTCCATCTGGGCGAAGACCTGGCCGGTCTTGTTGATGACCACGTCTACGGCGCCCTGCGGGATCGTGATGGAAGGGACGACCGGGTTGCCGTCGATCGTGACCAATTGCCCGCTGGCGTTGGTGTTGAAGGCGCCGTCGCGCGTGTAGTAGGTCTGGCCGTCCGGGCTTTCGATCTGGAAATAGCCATGACCGGTGAGCGCGAGGTCGAGCTTGTTACCGGTGCTGGCGAGGTCGCCTTGCAGATGCAGATAGCGGATGGCGGCGGTCTTCACGCCGAGGCCGATGCTGGCGCCCTCGGGGATGATGTTCTGGTTGGCCTGGTTCGGGACGCCGGCCAGCCTTTGCGTCTGGTAGAGCAGGTCGGTGAATTCCGCCCGAGCCCGCTTGAAACCGGTGGTGTTGATGTTGGCGATGTTGTTGGCGATGACTTCCAGGTTCGTCTGCTGGGCGTTCATGCCGGTGGCGGCGATGGCGAGTGCCTTCATATTCTGCGGTCTCCTCAGATCGACATGCGGCTGATGTCGAGATAGGCGCTGACGATCTTGTCGCGGATCGCGATTGCCGTTTGCAGGGATTGCTGCGCGTTGAGCACCGCATCGACGACCTGCCTTGTATCGCCCTTGCCCTGAAGCGCCTGGATCGACATCTGCTGTGCGTTGGTCAGGCTGTCTGCCGTCTTGGAAACGGCGTTGGTCAGTGCCTGGGTGAAAGAGGTGGCGATGTCCGTCGGGTTCGCGCCGGAAGCAGCGAGCGCCAGCGGATTTGCCGCCTGATCGGCCTGCCCGACATTGCTGACGATGTTGAGGGGAAGGATCATGAGCCGCTCCTGAGGAGATCGATTGTCATGGAAATCAGATTGCGTGCCTGCTTCACCACCTGCAGGTCCGCCTCGTAGCTGCGATTGGCCTCCCGCATATCGGCCATTTCGACCAGCATGTTCACATTCGGCATCTTGACGTAGCCGTCCGCGTTGGCGGCCTCGTTGCCGGGATCGAAGTCGACGGGAAAGGCGCTCTCGTCCCTGCCGATGTTTGAAACCTTGACCATGGCGCCGCCGCTGGCGCGGTCGACCGCGGCGGTGAAGGTGATCGTCTTGCGGCGATAGGGATCGGAGCCCGGAACGCGGCCCGTGGATTGAGCGTTCGCCATATTCTCGGAGACGACCCTGAGACGCTCCGATTGCGCGTCCAGCCCGGACGCGGCGACCTTCAGGGCCGTAGACAGGGGGTCCATGGGAAATCCCTATTCCTTCGTCGCCATGGCCAGCATGTTATGGAAGGCCTTGACGATCGCTGTATTGAGGTTGAACTGGCGCTGGACATCCGCGGACTTCACCAGTTCGGTCTGCAGGGAAACCGTGTTTCCCGACGGAAGGACAACGGGGTTTTCATCGTCTTCGCGGAGCGAGACGTCCTGGATGAGCGGATTGTTTCCCTGCATGTGGCCGGGCTCGGTCGCTGCCATCGCGACGTGCCGGTTGTCCAGAACCGCTTCGAACGGCTTGACATCGCGCGCGACATAGCCCGGCGTGTTGACGTTGGCGACATTGCCGGCGATCACCGATTGCCGGACGGAGAGCCACCGCGCCTGCTGCGCCGCGAGGTTGAAAAGGTTGACTGGTTGCATTCCGAATCCCTCGAAGGATTGCGACGAGGGTAGGGCGCCAGTCTTGCGTGGACCTTGCGTCCGCTTTTACTCGCCGGCGAGGTGAATCACCTTGTCGGCGCTGGTGACGAGAACCCAACCGCCGTCGCGCTGCTCGATCGCGCTTACCCGGCTGTCGTCCGGCAGCGGCGATCCGACGCGAACGATGAAGAAGCCGTCGGCATCCTCGATCATCGCCTGCCCGTTCGCTACCTGGATCAGGTTGAAAGGCTCCGCCTTGTCTCCCGGAAAAGGCTGATCGGCATTGGCCGTGGCCCTGGAACCGCTCCGTTTCACCGTGCCGGTCGGAAAGGTATCGAGGCCGGCGTCCTTTCGATCCGGCAGCTTCCAGATGGCGCCGATCCGCAGAGGCCCTTCTCCAAGGCCTGGCGTCCCCTTCGGGAGCTTGCTGCTGAATTTGATGGAGGGAATCCCGAACTTGTCCTGATGCAGGAAAATATACCAGGGAAACAGCGCGCAAACGAGGCCGAGACCGGCGCCGAGCCCGACGATCAGAACGTCGCTGGTCATCCTGCGCTTCGGACCGGCGGCATTCTGCCGTCTGCGCCGGCGCGGGATAAGCCCGCGAAGGCCCCTTTTCTTGCCCGGGACGGATGGATCAGCCGGCTGTCGCGGCATCCTGCCTCTCCTTGCCCTTCAGATGGCGTGCGAGGTCGGCGAACGGGTCGAACGAAGGCCCGTCGCCCGGCGACTGCACCAGCGCGTCATAGATCAGCGGCACCTGCCGGACGGCCAGGTCGAGTTCGGGGTCCGCGCCTGGCTGATAGGCGCCGAGCAGCCGGATATCCCGCGTTTCCTCGAACCGCGCGATCATCGCGCGAAGCCGCGTGACCAGCGTCTTCTGGTCGTCGCTCCAGGCCTTGCCGGAAAGGCGCGATATGGAGGAAAGCGGATTGACCGGAGGGTAGCGTCCCTGCTCGGCGATGGCCCGGTCGAGGACGACGTGGCCGTCGAGAATGCCGCGAACCGAATCGGCGATCGGGTCGTTGTGGTCGTCGCCGTCGACGAGGACGGAAAGGATCGCCGTGATCGACCCCGCCCCCTCGGCGCCGGGTCCGGCCCGTTCGAGCAGTTTCGGCAGGTCCGTGAAGACCGATGCGGGATAGCCGCGCGCCACCGGCGGCTCGCCCGTTCCGGACGCCACCTCGCGCAATGCGTGGGCGAAACGGGTGATGGAATCGAGGATCAAAAGCACACGGTCGCCACGCTGGCGGAAATGCTCCGCGACGTGCATGGCGGTATCCGGCGCGCGGCGGCGCATCATGGCGCTTTCATCGCTCGTCGCCACCACGGCAACGGTCTTTATCATTGCCGCGGTGCCGATCGTATCCTCGAGAAATTCGCGCACCTCGCGGCCGCGCTCCCCGATCAGCGCGACCACGACCGTATCGAAGGCGCCCGACCCGGCCAGCATGGCGAGCAAGGTCGACTTGCCCACGCCCGAGCCGGCAAACACGCCCATCCTCTGCCCGAAGCAAAGGGGCGTGAAGATGTCGATGACGCGCACACCCGTCAGGAACGGGGTTCCGACACGTTGCCGCGCCAGTGCCGGCGGCGCCTTTCGCCCGGTTTCCGCCGCGCCCGTCGCTTGCATCAAGGGCTGCCCCTTGTCGATAGCGCGGCCGAGCGCATTGATGACGCGCCCCCTCCAGCTGGAATCGGGCGCAAGATGGAACGGCCCGCAATCGATGACAGCGTCGCCGATGCCCGCATCCGCCGCATCGCCGAACGGTGCGACGACAATGTCGTGCGCGCCGATCTGGACGATTTCGCCCGATCGCGTCCCGTGTCGCGCACGCAACTCGACGATGTCGCCGAGGCGAGCACTGTCGGCGAAACCGCGCACGCGGTAATGCGTCGGCGAAACCTCCGTGACCCGTCCGCCGCTCCTGACCAGTCCTGCGCCAACAAAGCGCCGGTAGCTGCGCTCCAGCCGGGAAAGGACATCGTGCCGTTCGGCTTGCCCGCCCTGGATCCCGGAGTCTGGAACGCCTCTTCTTTCCAATGAACTGCCGATGGGCTCTATCACTTCGTTTTTGCGCAATTCCGGACGCAAAACCGCGCCGCACTTTTGCTGGAATTGCTCGACCGTGACCGGAGAGGATTGCACATCGCCCATATTGCTCTCAGGAGGTCGCGCCGAGGGTCTTTATCGCGTCGTCCATGGACGACTCCGACTGGCTGACA
>SCRB01000220.1 GCA_004299545.1 Rhizobiaceae bacterium | reverse complement strand
CGGCGATCGAATATGTCGCCAAAATGCTCGGCATGCCGCTCATCCGGGTGCTGGAAGTCGCTACTTTCTATACGCAATATCAGTTGAGCCCCGTCGGTACGCGCGCCCACGTGCAGGTTTGCGGAACCACGCCGTGCGTGCTGCGCGGCGCCGGCGAACTCATCGATGTCTGCCGCTCGAAGATCCATCCCGAGCAGTTCCACACCAATGCGGACGGCACGCTTTCGTGGGAAGAGGTCGAATGCCTCGGCGCCTGCGTCAATGCACCGATGGTGATGATCTTCAAGGACACCTACGAAGATCTGACGCCTGAGCGTCTGGGCGAGATCATCGATGCCTTCGAGGCGGGGAACGGCGCGTCGATCAAGCCCGGCACGCAGATCGACCGCATCACGTCCGCGCCGGTCACCGGCCTGACGACGCTGAAGGACGAGCAGGTCGTGCTGAAATCTTCCCGTCGAAATGGAGGGGCGGGAGAGGCCGTCATCTCGCCGAGTAAAGCCGCGAAGCCTGCCACTCACGCGGCCGAGACCGGCAGCGCCTTGAAGCCGCCGTCACCGAATAAGACACGGGCGGCCGTGAAAAGCGGAGGGGCGGCGCCCGCCGCTTCCGTCCCGGCGCTCGATTCCCCGGATCGGCCCGTCGCGATGGAACGGCCGGCAAAGCCCGACGATCTCGAACTGATCGCCGGTATCGGCCCGAAGATTGCGCAAACCCTGAACGATCTCGGCATCCACACCTTCGCCCAGATCGCTTCGTGGAAGAAGGCGGAGCGCAATTGGATCGACGCCTATCTCTCGTTTCACGGCAGGGTTGAGCGCGACGACTGGATAAAGCAGGCCAAGGCGCTCGCCAAGGGCGGCGAAGCGGAATACATCCGCGTTTTCGGCAAGAAGCCGCGTTGAGGAGCATGATCGATGCTGGCTGACAAGGATCGCATCTTCACCAACATCTATGGCGCCTTTGACAAATCGCTGAAAGGCGCGATGGCGCGGGGCCAATGGGACAATACCAAGGGCCTTCTCGACAAGGGCCGTGACTGGATCATCAACGAGATGAAGGCGTCGGGCCTGCGCGGGCGTGGCGGCGCCGGTTTCCCGACCGGCATGAAATGGTCGTTCATGCCGAAAGCGAGCGATGGCCGGCCTTCCTATCTCGTCGTCAACGCCGATGAATCGGAGCCAGGAACCTGCAAGGATCGCGACATCATGCGGCACGATCCTCACACCCTGGTTGAAGGCTGTCTGGTCGCCGGCTTCGCCATGGGAGCGATCGCGGCCTATATCTATGTGCGCGGCGAGTTCATCCGCGAGCGCGAGGCTTTGCAGCGTGCGGTCGATGAGGCCTACGAGGCGAGGCTGATCGGCAAGAATAACAAGAACGGCTACGATTTCGAGATTTATGTCCATCACGGCGCCGGCGCCTATATCTGCGGCGAGGAGACGGGATTGCTCGAAAGCCTCGAGGGCAAGAAGGGCCAGCCGCGGCTGAAGCCGCCCTTTCCGGCCAATGTCGGGCTCTATGGTTGCCCGACGACGGTCAACAATGTCGAATCGATCGCGGTTGCCCCGACCATTCTGCGGCGCGGCGCTGCATGGTTTTCAGGCATTGGCCGCCCCAACAACACCGGCACCAAGCTTTTCATGTTGGTAGGCCATGTGAACACGCCCTGCACCGTCGAGGAGGCAATGGGCACCACCTTCCGCGAACTTGTCGAGACGCATGGCGGTGGCATTCGCGGTGGCTGGGACAATCTGCTGGCGGTTATACCCGGCGGCGCGTCCTGCCCGGTCGTGAAGGCGGAAGATATCCTCGACTGCCCGATGGATTTCGACGGTCTGAGGGAGAAGAAATCGTCCTTCGGCACCGCCGCCGTCATCGTCATGGACAAGTCCACCGACATCGTCAAGGCGATCGCGCGCCTGTCCTATTTCTTCAAGCATGAGAGCTGCGGCCAGTGCACGCCCTGCCGCGAAGGCACGGGCTGGATGTGGCGCGTCATGGAACGGCTGGTGCGCGGCGAGGCGCAGAAGCGCGAGATCGACATGTTGCTCGACGTGACCAAGCAGGTGGAAGGCCATACGATCTGCGCGCTGGGCGATGCGGCCGCATGGCCGATCCAGGGGTTGATCCGCAATTTCCGGCCTGAAATCGAGCGGCGCATCGACGAGTTCACCCGTAATGCGCACCGTGTCGAACCGGTGCTGATGGCGGCGGAATAGGGCACATGCTGGTCAGTTCTGTTGCGATGAAACACGAAGCGGCGCAAACCGCAGGGGCGGTCCATGGTTAAGATCAAGGTCGACGGGAAAGAGATCGAGGTACCCGACCACTACACGCTCCTTCAGGCGGCGGAGGCGGCAGGCGCGGAGATTCCGCGCTTCTGTTTCCATGAGCGCCTGTCGATCGCCGGCAATTGCCGCATGTGTCTCGTCGAGGTGAAGGGTGGACCGCCGAAGCCGCAGGCCTCCTGTGCCATGGGCGTCAAGGATCTCCGCCCCGGCCCCAACGGCGAGGCGCCGGAAATGTTCACCAATACGCCGATGGTGAAGAAGGCGCGCGAAGGGGTGATGGAGTTCCTGCTCATCAACCACCCGCTCGACTGCCCGATCTGCGACCAGGGCGGCGAATGCGACCTGCAGGACCAGGCGATGGCCTTCGGTGTCGATTCCTCGCGCTTCCACGAGAACAAGCGCGCGGTCGAAGACAAATATATCGGCCCGCTGGTGAAGACGATCATGACGCGCTGCATCCACTGCACGCGCTGCGTCCGCTTCACCACCGAAGTGGGCGGCATTTCCGAACTCGGCCTCATCGGCCGTGGCGAGGATGCCGAGATCACCACCTATCTCGAACGGGCGATGACGTCGGAATTGCAGGGCAATGTGATCGACCTGTGCCCTGTCGGCGCGCTGACCGCCAGGCCTTACGCGTTCCAGGCGCGGCCCTGGGAACTGACGAAGACCGAATCGATCGACGTCATGGATGCCGTCGGCTCGGCCATCCGCGTCGATACGCGCGGCCGTGAGGTCATGCGCATCCTGCCGCGCGTCAATGATGACGTGAACGAGGAATGGATTTCCGACAAGACCCGTTTCATCTGGGACGGGCTGAAGACGCAACGGCTCGACCGGCCCTATGTGCGGCGCGCCGGCAAGCTCGTCGCGGCCAGTTGGCCGGAAGCCTTCGCGGCGATCGCGGATGCCGTGGCGAAGACAAGCGGCGGGCGGATCGGCGCCATTGCCGGCGATCTCGCCTCGGTCGAGGAGATGTATGCGCTGAAACTTCTTACGGCGTCGCTCGGCTCGGCCAATATCGATTGCCGGCAGGACGGCGTCGCGCTCGATCCGGCCAACGGCCGCGCCAGCTATCTGTTCAATCCGACGATCGCCGGCATCGAGAAGGCGGACGCGCTCCTCCTCATCGGCTCCAATCCGCGCTTCGAGGCGTCGGTGCTCAACGCCCGCATCCGCAAGCGCTGGCGCATGGGCGATTTTCCGATCGCGGCGATCGGCGACATCGGTGACCCCCGCTACGACTACGAGGCGCTGGGCACAGGCGCCGATACGCTCGCGGATCTGGCGAAGGGCAACGGAAAGTTCTTTTCCGTTCTGGAGAAGGCGGAACGGCCGCTCATCCTCATCGGGCAGGGCGCCCTGGCGCGCCCGAACGGCGCGGCGGTGCTTGCTCTCGCGGCGAAGTTGGCAGGCGCGGTCGGCGCCATAAGCGAAGGCTGGAACGGCTTTGCCGTGCTTCACGACGCGGCGGCACGGGTCGGCGGCCTCGATATCGGCTTCGTGCCGGGCGAGGGCGGCAAGAATGCGGCCGAGATGATGGGCGCGCTAGACGTTCTCTTCCTGCTCGGCGCAGATGAATTCGACATGGGCCGGATCGGCAAGGCCTTCACCGTTTATATCGGGACGCATGGCGATGCCGGCGCGCACCGGGCGGACGTGATCCTGCCGGGCGCCACCTATACGGAGAAGTCGGGCACCTACGTGAACACCGAAGGTCGGGTGCAGATGACGAGCCGCGCCGGTTTCGCACCCGGCGAGGCGCGCGAGGACTGGGCGGTGCTGCGTGCGCTGTCTGATGTTCTCGGCAGGAAATTGCCCTTCGATTCGCTGGCCGGGCTGCGCGGCAGGCTCTATTCCGATTATCCGCACCTGGCCGCGATCGACGAGATCACGCCCGGCGATCCGGCCGATATCGGCCGGCTGGCGAAAGCGGGTGCAGGGAAGCCTGGTTCGGGAGCTTTCGTGTCGAAGGTGACGGATTTCTACTTCACCAATCCGATCGCACGGGCGTCGGCAGTCATGGCGGAATGTTCCGCCCTGGCGAGAAACGGGTTCCAACAGGCGGCCGAATAGGACGGGGCGATGGATTTATTCTTCACGACTTACGTTGTTCCAGGGCTGATCATGCTGCTGGAATCGGTCGTCCTGATCGTCGTCCTGCTGATCGGCGTGGCCTATGTCCTTTATGCCGACCGCAAGATCTGGGCGGCGGTGCAATTGCGCCGCGGCCCCAACGTTGTCGGCCCCTGGGGCACATTCCAGCCCTTTGCCGACCTGCTCAAATTCGTCTTCAAGGAGCCGGTCATCCCGTCGGGCGCCAACAAGAGCGTTTTCCTGCTCGCCCCGCTGGTTTCCGCGGTTCTGGCGATCTCCGCCTGGGCGGTCATCCCCGTCAATGCTGGCTGGGTGATCGCAAACATCAACGTCGGCATCCTTTACGTCCTCGCCAT
>SCRB01000219.1 GCA_004299545.1 Rhizobiaceae bacterium | reverse complement strand
CCAAAGCGCGGGGGGCGGAGATCGTCACGCCACTTTACGCCACGGCCAATCCGAGCGGCCCGGTTTCCGACAGCGCCTTCGAGCAAATGAGTGCAGCGATCGTCGCGGCAGTGAAGAAAGGCGCGGATGCCATCCTGCTCGACCTGCACGGCGCAATGGTGACGGAAACTCTCGACGACGGCGAGGGCGAACTGCTCGCGCGCATCCGGAGGGTCGCGCCGGAGACGCCGCTCGGTGTGGCGCTCGATCTTCACGGCAACATCACCCCGCGCATGATCGACCGGGCCGATATTCTCGTCGGCTTCAAGACCTATCCGCATGTCGACATGTACGAAACAGGAGAGCATGTCGCGCGCATTATGGCGCGGATGCTGGGCGAGGGACTGAGGCCGAAGCGGGCGCTGGCCCATCCGCCAGTCCTCGCCCAGACGCTGCAGATGAATACGACCGTTCCCGGCACCATGGCCGACATGATTGCGGCGACGCGGGAAGCCGAGCGTCGCTCCGGCGTCGAGGCTGTCAGCCTCTTCGGCGGGTTTCCGTTGTCCGACCTGCCGGAAACCGGAATGTCGGTGCTTGTCGTGGCCGATACGCCGGAAATCGCGCAAGAAACAGCGACGGAACTGTCCGGCACAGTCTGGCGCGAGCGTGCCGGCTTCGTTTATCGCGAACAGCCGCTGGCGGCCTCGGTCGCGGCTGCCGCAAGGGCAGCCGAAGCACCCGGATCCGGACCCGTGGTGATGCTCGACCACGGGGACAATTGCATGTCGGGAGGAACGTGCGACACGATGGACGTGCTGGCGGAATCGCTCCGGCAGGGACTCACGGGGATCCTGGCAGGCCCCATCGCCGACTCGGTGGCAGTGAAGGATTTGCGCGCCGCCGGTGTCGGAGCCGCCGTTCGGCTTGGCGTCGGCAATCGGATGGCGCTGCCGGGGATCGGCGTCGACAAGCCGCCGCTCGAACTTGCCGGCACAGTGCGCGCGCTCGGACGCGGGGCCTATGTCATCAGCGGCCCGACCTATACCGGCATGCATTGCGATATGGGTGAGGCGGCGGTTCTCGAAACCGACAAGGCTCTGGTCCTTGTCGTCGAAAAGCCGCACGAGCCGTGGGATTTCGGCGTCTTCACCTGCCTCGGGCTCGACCCGCTCAAGAGCCGTTTCCTGATCCTGAAGTCCAGAATGTATTGCCGACCCGTCTTCGAACCGGTAGCGAAGGCCGTGGTGGAGTGCGCGAGCCTCGGCGTTACAAGCTCTAACCTCGACCTTTTCACCTTCGGGAAGCTCTCCCGGCCGATCTTTCCGCTTGATGAACAGACCACATGGATACCGCACGCTCACGTCGCATAGGAAAAAATCCGCCGGGAATCCCGCGTGGAGCCGTGGCGCGGCGGCCGAAGCTCAGCAATGTCATCGCCGAGGACCTGCTCCGCTGGATCGCGCGCGAGCGGCTGCATCCTGGCGATCGCCTGCCGAACGAGAAGACGCTGATGGAGCATTATCAGTGCGCCAAGGGCACGGTGCGCGAGGCGCTGCGCACGCTCGAAGTCCAGGGCCTGGTGAAGATGCAGACGGGGCCGAACGGCGGCGCCGTCATCCAGCCCGTGCCGATCGGCGCGGTCACGCAGCAATTGCGGACGTTCCTGCATTTCGAGGAACTCAGCTTCGAGCAGGTCTACGAGTTGCGCCATAGTCTCGAAGTGACGCTGGCGCTCAGTGTCGCCGGCCATCTCGACGGTGCTCAACTGGCGCGGCTCGAGGCCAATATCGAGGAATGCGCTGAGGCGATGGCGCGCGACGACCGGCCGGGGGTACGCCGCGCCGAGCTTGCCTTCCATGATATCCTCTGCGACAGCTGCCCCAATCCGCTGCTCACCTTCATGTGCCGTTTCATTAACGGCCTTCTGCGCGACCTCGTGGAATATCGCAGCCAGCGCCTCGAGGAACACCATGCCTTCGGCCGCTCGAACATGGAAAGCCATCTGAAGCTCGTCGCCGCTTTCCGCGACGGGGACAGCGCGGCCGTCGGTCGGCTCATGGCCGACCATATCCATGAGGCGGAGACATTCATGAGCCGCCTCGATGCCGCTTTCCGTTCGAAGGATATGCTCGGCCGTTAGAGCATCCGGCAACGTGCACAGGGTTTTGCGTTCGGAATGGCATGAAAACCGAGAGCTGGAACATGCCACCCGAAAGGATGCGGCCCTACCAGTCGAGCGCCGGGGTCAGCCGGTGCAACAGCACGTCGAACCGGCGGGCCGCGGCCGGGTCGGTACGCCTCAGCGCCACACACGCCTCTCCTGCAAGCCGGCAGGCTTTTTCGGCCTCGCCGGCAGCGGCCAGAGCCGTCAGGCTGGTAAGCAGGATTCGCACAATCCGCATTTCCGTTGTGGGGAGATTGCCGTCGCCGGAGGAGATTGTGCCGCCACTCACCATCCGCCTCCGTCGTCGATGCCGAAATAGGCCTTCGCTTCGGGCGACATCAATTCCGGCGTCCAGCGCGGCTCGTAGGTGAGCTGCACATCGACGAATTCGACACCGGGGAGGGCGCCCGCCGCTTCTCCCGCACCGGTCTTCAGATAGTTCGTCGCGGGGCATCCGGGCGTCGTGGTGGTCATGGTGATGCGGATCACGCCGCCCTCTTCGGCAGCGATATCGTAGACAAGGCCGAGATCGACGATGTTGTAGCCGAGTTCGGGATCGATCACCTGCCGCAGAGACTCTTTGACATGGCCGAGTTCCCCGTCTGCGTCCGCCGGCGGGGCGGAAGCATGGACGGATGATGCAGCCTCATTGCGCAGTACGGGGGCGCCGGTCATGAAATGCTCCATGACCACGCCCAGGATCGCCGGCTTGAGATGCTGCCAATCACCGCCGGAACGCGTGACCGTGATGGAGTCACGGGCAAATTCCACCTTCGAAACGCCTTCTATCGCGAAAAGCTTTTCGGCAAGAGGCGAGGCTGCGGCCTCCCGCTCGTCGCGAAAGCCCCGCGTGCCCTCCTCCAGGACTTCGCGGCCCGGAAGAAACCGCAGCATCGTCGGGTCGGGCATCGCTTCAGTCTGAATGAACATGGCTTATCCGTTTCAGTGCGGCTGTCAGGCGGCTTCCCTGTCCGCCGCGCCAATGCGTATCAATATTTTGTAGGTCGTCCCGTCCGGCTCGAAAGCGCCGCGCCAGGCATGGCCGCGCTTGGCAAGTTCGGGGAGGAGGAAGACCGGTTCGCGGCAGAGCAGGGCGCAGAGAACCTCGCCCTGCTGCATGGCCTCGGTGGCGGCGAGTGTGCGGACCATCGGCTCGGGCGGATCGAGATCGCGGTTGTCGAGTTCCTGCATCGGAGCCGGCCAGGCCGCGCTATCGGCAGCCGGCGCTGCCGCCGGCGCCGTATGCGCCGCACCTTCCGTTGGAAGGAAGAGAACTTCCCAATCTCCGTTGTCGAGTTCCCTCGCCTCGTTGCTGAACCCTTTCGATTTGAGGACGCTGAACAGCGGCACCGGCTTGAAGGTCGCGTAGAGTTTCAGTCCCTGCCCCGGCACGAGGGATGCAATGGCCTGCATGATCTCCTGGAACGGTTCGCCGCCATTGCGCAGCGTGGGGCGAACGTCCAGTTCCAGAAATGCGGATGTCATCGGATCATCTCCTTTCGATCAGGCATGGGAAGATATGAGAAGGCGCGGAAGCTGTGCCCCCGCGGGAAGCCGGGATGCAGCCGCCACGTTGTGGAGGCGGCGGGTGCGGAGGATTTCACCGGCGATGCCGATCGTCGCGACGAACATCGCCGCGGTTGCCACGCGGAAAAGAAGCGGCAGACCGGCGAGCAGAACGATCTCGCCGGCCCAGACGGCAAGGAGATAGAGCCGGAACCATTTCACCGCACGCGGTTCGACGACGAGATCCTGCACTCGCGGCGTCGGCGCCTTGCCCAATATCGGGCCGTAGCATTCGAGCCAGGTCAGGAAGGCGACGATCTTGTAAAGCTGGGCGAGGCCGAGACCGGAAAGCCAGCCGAAAGCAACGAGGAAGACGACGGCGCCGATATGCTCTTCAAGCTGCCCGAGACCGAGCAGAACGGCGATCAGCACGACGGAGGCGGCGAGCGAAGCAAAGGCGAACGCCGTCATGCGGCTGTTGAGCTCGATGTTCTTGCGCTTGCGCGCGCGATAAAGATGACGGACATCCGCGCCGTAAAGCGCAAGCGCCAGGACGCCACCGATAAAAGCGGCGAGCAGCGCGATTGCCGGGTTTCCATGCGTCAGCGCCGCTATGACGCCGCCGGCGATCGCGACGGCAAGCGCGATCGTTCCGATAAGGAGCGCGGCCCTGGTCGTCGGCCGCTCGAGGTCGGGCGCGAGCATGAACATCGCGAGCAGCCGGTAGCTCACGCCCATGGCGGTGAAAGTGAGCCAGCCGCCGAGCCCCGCTGTCGCATGGATCGGCCGGCCGATGCCGGTCAGGACGAGAAGAGACGTGGCGTTCACCGTGCCGCCGAGCACGAGCGCGAAGATGATCCCGAGCGTGACGGTCGCCGCGACGCAGACGAGGCCGACCGTGACGAACTGGGCCGGCAGCGGCAGCTTCGGTGCCGCGGCGAGCGTGCGGCCGAGATTCCATATGATGAGGGCGAAGCCACAGCCGAGAAGGACGCTCGCGGCCGCGAGGAAAGGAAAAGACGTCCCGATATATCCGCCAAGCTGAAGGAAGCCCAGAACGAGCGCCGCCAGTCCCGAGACGAGCAGCACTAGCGCCGGGAGGGCCAGGGTGTCGCTGTATAGCGGCTGGACGACCAGAACCGGTACGAACTGGAGAAGCGCTCCGCACATGAGAAGGCTCAGCCAGCCGATCGCCACGACATGGACCAGGATCAGGGTTTCAGGCGCGGCGACGGTCGCGCCCGGAAAGCCGAAACCGGCCGTCATCATGATCTCCGCCGCGAAGAGAGCGATCAGCGCCGCGGCGAAGTAGGCCATTGACCACCGGGAGAGTGAAGCCCCGATCATGGAAACTTTCCCGTAACGAGTGCGCGCGTCAGGCCGCTGCCGCCACCTTGCCGATTTCCACGCGCCAGACTTCAGGACCGCGCTCGACATAGGTCCAGGAGAACTGGCCCGGATATTCGGCCTCCATCTGGTAGTAGAGCGGTTTCGGGTCGTGATCGTTGACGAGAACGAAGCTTCCGCCGGGCGCCAGTTCG
>SCRB01000218.1 GCA_004299545.1 Rhizobiaceae bacterium | reverse complement strand
TCGCCAAGAGTTCGGCCTATCATGTCCGCGTCGCGCTCGGCTGCACGAACGAGGAGAATCTGGACGCGATCGGAGCGTCGGTCGAGGCGGCGCGTGCCGCCGGCAAGGAGGCTATGGTCGATTGCGAGCATTTCTTCGACGGTTTCAAGGCCGATCCGGCCTATACGCTTTCCTGCGCCCGCGCGGCCTATGATGCAGGCGCGCGCTGGGTGGTGCTGTGCGATACCAATGGCGGTACCCAGCCGGCGGAAGTCAGGGAAATCGTCGGAAAGGTGATCGCGTCCGGCATTCCCGGTGAAAATCTCGGCATCCACGCCCATGACGATACCGGCCAGGCGGTGGCGAACTCGCTCGCCGCGGTCGAGGCCGGCGTGCGCCAGATCCAGGGCACGCTGAACGGCATCGGCGAGCGTTGCGGCAACGCCAATCTCATCACGCTCGTCCCGACTCTGATGCTGAAGCCGGCCTATGCTGATCGGTTCGAAACCGGCGTTTCGGCCGTCCAGCTTGCCGGCCTGGTGCGGCTGTCGCGCAGTTTCGACGAGCTTCTGAACCGGGCGCCGCATGCGCAGGCGCCCTATGTCGGCGCATCCGCTTTCGCCACCAAGGCCGGCATCCATGCCTCCGCCCTCGCCAAGGAACCGGAGACCTATGAGCACGTACCGCCCGAAACGGTCGGCAACCGGCGCCGCATCATGGTGTCGGACCAGGGCGGCAAGGCAAATTTCATCGCCGAACTCAACCGACGTGGCATCGAGGTGGCGCGCGACGATTCCAGGCTCGACGCTCTGATCCAGACGGTCAAGGAGCGCGAGGCGGAAGGCTATGCCTATGAAGGCGCGGATGCGAGCTTCGAGCTTCTGGCGCGGCGCATGCTGGGCGAGGTGCCGGCCTTCTTCAAGGTTGAGAGCTTCCGCTGCATGGTCGAGCGCCGCTACGATGCGAGAGGAAGCGTCAAGACGGTTTCGGAGGCGATCGTGAAGGTGCTGGTGGACGGCCGCGAGATCATGTCGGTTGCCGAAGGGCACGGGCCGGTCAACGCGCTCGACATCGCGCTCAGGAAGGATCTCGGCCAGTACCAGGCCGAGATCGCCGATCTGGAACTCGTCGATTACAAGGTGCGTATCCTGAACGGCGGCACCGAGGCGGTGACGCGGGTGCTGATCGAATCGCATGACGGGACGGGCGGCCGCTGGTCGACCGTCGGGGTGTCGGACAACATCATCGACGCCTCGTTCCAGGCACTGATGGATTCGATCGTCTTCAAGCTGATGAAGAACCGCGAACTGGCCGGGCTGGTGGCAGCGGAATAGCGCGTTTTCGAACGAACGATCAAAATCAATCGGGCATCAGAATTGAAAACCCCCTCCGCCCTTTCGGGGCACCTCTCCCTCAAAGGTGGAGGAAAGAGGCCGCAGCGCCTTTCCCTCACCTGCAAGGGGAGGGTGCCGAGCCCCCGGGTTCGACCTTTGGCCGACCCGAGGACAGGCTCCGCGAGGCGGGCGGGGTAACAGCGTCAGGCGGGTGTCCACCACGCCGCCTTCACAGCCGATCGATGATGGAGTCCTGCCCCTCGCGGTTCCCGGCGCCGGCCGCCGATCCGAGGACAGCCGGCAGGATGTCGGCCGGATCGTCCACCAGAAGTGGCTGGATCAGATGTGCCGAATGCAGGAAGCCCTCACGCTTCATGTGCTCCATCAGCGCCATCATCGGGTTCCAGAAGCCATCGACATTGCCGAAGACCATGGGCTTGCGGTGACGCCCGAGTTGCGCCCAGGTCATGATCTCGACGATTTCTTCCAGCGTTCCGATGCCGCCCGGAAGCGCCACGAAAGCGTCGGATTCCTCGAACATCCTGTGTTTGCGGGCGTGCATGTCCTCGGTGACGACGACATCGTCGAGGCGCGCGAGAGCCGCCTCGCTTGCTTCCTTGTTCATCAGGAAGCGGGGGATGATGCCCATGACGCTGCCGCCCGCTTCCGCCGTCGCCTGGGCGACTGCCCCCATGATGCCTTTGGCGCCGCCGCCATAGACCAACCGCATGCCGGCCTTGCCCATCGCCCTTCCGAGGGTCCTGGCGGCATCGAGATAGGCGGCGTCTTTGCCGGGCGAGGAGCCGCAATAGACGCAGATGGATCGAATCGTACTCATTTCGAACTCTAACCTGTTAGGAAACCGCCATGGTATCCTATGGAACTGTTTTGTCGGCTTTTTCTTGTTGGTATAAGGAAAACAGGCTAGTGGAATGAATTTGACATTTGATACCCGCGTGATGTCTGCCTCGGCATCAAATGTCAAATTCGAGAATTCCACTAGAATCATAACCTTCCTAGTGGTTTTCCGTTTCCAACATTTGCGCTCTGGGCTGATACAGATGGGATGCAAATGTTGGAAACAAGCCACTAGACCCCGCGAGAGGGGCTAAGGAATGACTTGGGATGGCGATCGAGCTTCGTAACGCGCTTTTGTTCGCAGGCGGTGCCGTTGTCGCCGTCGCGGCAGTCGCCTATGGCGTCGGTGCTTTCGATCCGGTCCATGAAGTGAAGCAGACGGAGGTGGCGTCGCTTCCCGCTGTGCCATCCAATCCGACAACCAAGGACAGCCGCCTTCCCGGAAAAGCGCTCGGAAGCGATGCCGGGCCGAGCAAGGCGGTCGACCCCGAAACCGGCAAGGCATCGCAGCCTGATACCGCGCCTTCGGCTCAACCTTCGGCTCCGGCCGCGGAGACTAAGCCGGCAGGAACAGCGCAAGCCAAGGTGGTCGCGCCGCGCTTCGACGTGGTACGCGTCGAGGGCGACGGTTCGCTTGTCGTGGCCGGCAAGGCGGGTCCGAACGCAGACGTGGAGCTTTTGTCCGGCTCGCACGTCATCGGCAGGGCCAAGGCCGGCCCTGAGGGAGATTTCGCGATCGTTCTCGACAAGCCGCTCAAGCCCGGCAATTACCAGCTTGTGCTGCGTTCGACAGCGCCCGACAAGCTGGTGGCAATGTCGAAGGAAACGGCGGTCGTGTCCGTGCCCGAACGTTCGGACGGCCAGGTCCTGGCTCTGGTCGAGACGCCGGGCGCGCCAAGCAAGCTGATCACCGTTCCCAAGCCTGCGCCGGTCAAGACCGGCGAGGAGGCAATCGCCGAAGTCAAGGATTCCGCCAAGGCGCCTGACGCGGGCGCCGCCCCCGGTTCCGGCTCTGTCGCCGCCCCCGCTTCCGGGACTGGCGAGAAACTCGTTTCCACCGCGCCGCAGCAGGAAATGGCGAAGCAGGCGCAGAAGGCGCAGAACGGGATCGTCTCCAAGGAGCCGCATGTCGCGGTCGACGCGGTCGAGATCGAAGGCAACAAGGTTTTCATCGCCGGCACCGCCGAACCGGGAAAGGTCGTCCGCATCTACGCCAACGATATCTTCCTGGGCGAGGCGGCGGCTTCAAAGGCAGGGCGCTTTCTCGTCGAGGCCCTGCGTGACATGGCCGTCGGAGACTATATCATCCGTGCCGACATGCTCGACCCGGACGGGCGCAAGGTGATCGGACGGGCGGCGGTGCCGTTCCAGCGGCAGGCGGGCGAGTCCATCGCGGCGGTCGCACCCTCCGCCGAGAGCGGCAATGCGGTGACGAAACCCGATGTGCAAAAGGCTTCACCGTCCGGCGCAGGCGTCGCTACGAGGTCAGGCGAGGTGAAGCTGTCGTCACTCGACAACCCGATCGCCAAGGGCCCCCCCACCGTTCTCGGCGCGAAGCTTGAGGAGGCGGATGGCGCGGTTATCATCCGCCGCCACGATACGCTGTGGCAGATTTCCCGCCGCGTCTATGGCCGCGGCATCCGCTATTCCACCATCTACCTCGCCAACCAGGATGAAATCCGCGATCCGGACCTGATCTATCCGGGCCAGGTCTTTCGCGTGCCTGACAAGACCAAGGAAGGCGTGCAGGCGGATATGAGTGCGATCGGCGACCAGGCGACGACTGTGACGGCGAAACCCGCCGCGCAATAACGACATGGGGCACGGCGAGATCATATTGTCCAGCCTCTGGTCATCGTCTATCGTCGATAAACGATGAAAGATATCCCGACATCTTCCGGCCTGACCGAGCATTCGGCCTGCGGCAGGGAGCTGGCGGCCAAGCTGGCCGCCCTGTCACATCCGGCGAGGCTGCGGATCCTGCGCTATCTTGCAGCGGCGGATGCCTGCTGCTGCAAGGACGTCGTCGACTGCCTCGATCTGGCCCAATCCACCGTCTCGCAGCATCTGAAGATTCTCGTCGAGGCCGGGCTTGTCGATTTCACGCCGGAACGCCAGCGCTCGCGCTACACCGTCAATCGCGATCGGCTTTCGGCGCTTTCGCATTCGCTGCAGGTGTTTTTCAGCAGTTGTTGTATGGCCGGCCTGGATTTGCCTATGTCTTCCGGAAAGAACGACCGTGCCTGAAAAGACCATATCCGCCGAAGGCTCGATGTTTCGCACCCTTCTCAATCTCTGGCCCTATATGTGGCCGGGGGACCGGCCCGATCTCAAATGGCGGGTCGTCTGGGCAAGTGTCCTGCTCGTCGTCGCGAAGGTCGTCCTCGTGGCGGTTCCCTATTTTTTCAAATGGGCGACGAACGCACTGACCGGTGAAGGCGCGGTGCCCGCCTATCTTCCGGCAGCCCTTGCGGGTCCGGTGATGCTCGTCATCGCCTATAATCTGGTTCGCGTCACCCAGCTGGGCTTCAACCAGCTGCGCGATGCGCTCTTTGCACGGGTGGGGCAGCACGCCGTCCGCCAGCTCGCCTACCGCACCTTCGTCCACATGCACGAACTGTCGCTGCGCTTCCATCTGGAGCGGCGCACAGGCGGGCTTTCGCGTGTCATCGAACGGGGCACAAAGGGCATCGAACTGATCGTGCGCTACACGATCCTCTCCGCCGTGCCAACGGTTCTCGAATTTGCCTTGACGGCCATCATCTTCGCGGTCGCCTATGGCTGGGCCTATCTCCTCATCGTGGCGCTGACGGTGGTGCTCTATCTGGCCTTCACCGTCTGGGCGACCAACTGGCGCATCGCCATCCGCCGCGAGATGAACGCATCCGATACCGACGCCAACACCAAGGCGGTCGATTCGCTGCTCAATTTCGAGACAGTGAAATATTTCAGCAACGAGACGATGGAGGCGGAGCGCTTCGACCGCTCGATCGCGCGCTATGAGGAGGCGGCGACCCGGATATGGACCTCGCTGGGCTGGCTGAATTTCGGCCAGGGGCTGATCTTCGGCCTCGGCATGGCTGCGGCGATGGGGCTTTCGGCCGTCGAAGTCATGCACGGCACGCGGACCGTCGGCGATTTCGTCTTCGTCAACGCCATGCTGATGCAGCTTTCGATACCGCTCAACTTTATCGGTTCGCTTTATCGCGATATTCGCCAGGGCCTGACGGACATCGAGCAGATGTTCGATCTGCTCGATGTGAGGCAGGAGGTGACGGACCGGCCGGGCGCCCATGATCTTCGCATCGGCGAGGGGGCGATCGCCTTCCGCGACGTGCATTTCGCCTACGACCCCGCGCGCCCGATCCTGAAGGGCGTGAGCTTCGAGGTGCCCGCCGGCCATACGGTCGCGATCGTCGGCCCCTCCGGTGCGGGAAAATCCACCATTTCCCGGCTGCTTTTCCGCTTCTATGACATCCAGGAGGGCGCGATAGAGATCGACGGGCAGGATGTGCGCGACGTGACGCAGAAAAGCCTGCGCGCGGCGATCGGCATGGTGCCGCAGGACACGGTCCTCTTCAACGACACCATCGCCTACAACATCCGCTACGGGCGCCCGGACGCCCGCGAAGAAGACGTCAGGAGGGCGGCCGAACTGGCGCAGATCGACGGCTTCATCCGTGACCTGCCGGAAGGCTACCGGTCGATGGTCGGCGAACGCGGCCTGAAATTGTCGGGCGGCGAAAAACAGCGCGTCGCCATCGCCCGGACCATCCTGAAGGCGCCGCCGATCCTGATCCTCGACGAGGCGACCTCCGCGCTCGATACGCATACGGAACAGGAGATCCAGTCGGCGCTGGATCTCGTCAGCCGGGGTCGTACCACGCTCGTCATCGCGCACAGGCTGTCGACGGTCATTGCGGCCGACGAAATCATCGTCCTCAAGGACGGACGTATCGCCGAGCGCGGCAAGCATGCCGAACTTCTGCGCCAGGGCGGCCTTTATGCCGCGATGTGGCACCGCCAGCGCGAAGCGAGCGAGGCGGAGGAGCGGCTGCGGCTGGCGCGCGAGAAGGACGAACTCGGGATCATCGTCCGGCGTCGGATTCCTGAAGTGGCCGCCGGTGTCGCCGAAGAGACGGCAGAGGCCGGCAAGTAGTCCCCGCTCGATAGCACGTC
>SCRB01000027.1 GCA_004299545.1 Rhizobiaceae bacterium | reverse complement strand
CGAGCAAGAGCAGGACCGTCGTCAGGAACGGCGCTTTCCGATGCGCTCGAAAGGCGGTCCCCCAATTGCTTCAGATGCATTTTCAAGGCATCCCGCCGGCGTGTCGCAGATTCTGCGTCCAGCGACATTGGGCTTCGAACGATGCGGCATAACTCCCTCATGCGCTCGATATCGGCCAAGGTCGTATATTCCTTGCCGGCGATCATTTCTGTGGTCAGACGCCCCTTGTCGCGCTCTTTGCGCAGCCCGGGCGCGCCCATCGAACCATCAGGGAAGGCAATTTTTGCTGCGACAGCCAAACGTAGAGGCGCGTCTCGAGGAATGTCGCTCGGCGGCATGACTTGTTCCGTCATTTGCGGGCGAATCCTACCACGGCTCGAGGCCCTCATCCTCGTCGATTTCGGTTTCCACCGCTTCACTGCAGTGGATTTCAATCATGTTGCCGACAACGCAGACTTTAACAACCGGTATGCCGGCCGCCTTGAGCGCCTTCAGTGTCGCCTCGACGGTGTATTTGCTCGTGCGAGTTCGAGATTGCGTCGGTTGATCCATCAGAGCGGCTCCGGATCGGGGTAGCGTCCATCGTCCGGAATGCCTATGGCACGGTCGAGGAAAAGACGAGGATCGGCGCCTATCTGATTCGCAAGAAAGCCGAGCTTCCGCGCGGACATTTTAGGCCATGGCTTGAGGAGGCGGCAATGCCTGCCAGCGCAGCCCAGGAGTGCATGCGGTTGACGAGGGAAGGCTCTCGTCATCCAATGAGAAAAGCGCGCCAGCGGGCCCCTGAGGCGGCGTAACTATTTCCCCAGCAAGCCGGAGGCACGCGCTGTTGTTACTGCCATAGTGCAATCAGAAGCGGATGGGTTTCCATGCTCTTCTTGGTCGTAAGTCTCTTCTGTGGACACGTAGTCGAACGCTTCCGGCGTCGAAAGGCCTATTTTCTGATAGTAGTTCTTCAGGGATGATTGGTCGATTTTGTATCCACAGGGCGCCTCCCATGCCAGGATCTTGCCTAAACCGCTCGCCGCTTGTCTCTGATCGAATGACATGTCGGCCCTCGCGCTGGAGGAACCGGCAAGGACAGCAATGCCGACGGCGGAAAACAGGGTGATGCACGCGTTCATACGTTCCCTCCCAAGCCACCGCTACCATGGCGCGAGACACATGAGGCGTCAATCGGCGCCCCATTCAGTGCGAAGACGCCGAAGGTCTCATAAGCTTGGATATTGTCGGTAGTGCGCCTTGCGTCGACGAAAGAAGGACAGACCTTCCTTCGTGGCATGAATTTTCTGACTCCTATCAAAGGATTTCACGCCATCTTCAAGGCCAACCAGTCCGTAGGCGATCAGCCCGTTTACGGTACGAGGTCCGGCAAGAGGGATTGCATCGGCTGCCATTGCAAGCCCATCGGCCTCGACGAGAATTTGAAGGACGCGGTCTTCGCGATGGTTCAGGTGAGGCCCCGGCCAGGGAACATGCCGCTCAAATGCCTCAAGCTGCCGATCGAGTTCCTCCTCGCCTGGTTCTTTCCCGCGCACAGCCTGGTCCTCCGGCACCAGCCAAACGACTGTCTCTCCGATCGCCACCTTCGCGACATAGCCAGCTTTCGCGGCGCCCTTGCAGATCGCCGTGACTTGGCGGGCGGTGAGGTCGAGCTTGCGGGACACTATGCCCTGCCTCTTCGGCTCGCGGATTTGTCATCCTCCTTCATGCGCTTTTGCAGCCGGATTCGAAGGATTTCTTGCGAGGACAGGGGCGGTTCGAGCGTCGCCGCTCCTGGGTAGGTTTTCTGAACCCTATTGTCATCCAATAGCGTGGTCTTCGCCGGCCGGCGGCAACGCTGCTTCATCTCCTCAATGTCCCTGCGGGTGACGAAATCTTTTCGGGCGATCTGTGTGATCACCAGGTTACCCTTGGCGGCTTCTGTTCGCAAAGCTGAGGGCGAAATCCTATTGCCGAAGAACAGCCGGCAGGCCTCGCGCAAAGTTACAGGCTCATTCTCATCGAGAACAGCACGTTCCTCATCAATCGAACGTCCTGCGGGCCTAAGCATCGCGTTATTTGCCTCTGCGTGCTTGGCGCAGTGCATTGATCCTCGCACGTTCCAAAGGCTTCGCACGAGTCGGCGGCTGCTCCGCTGCTCGCTCTGGCTCGGCGGACGATATATGTGAGGCCTCGAATGCCTTCACGTCCTGCGCCCGAACTCTCACCAGCCTTTCGCCAATTTTAAAGGCCCGCAAATCACCCCGGTCGATCATGTTTCGGATGTGGCGTTCGGAGCAAGCCCATCTCTCAGCCAACATCCCGGGCGTGAAGACCTTCGGCCCATCCGTTGCCTCTGTTGATTCGGAACTCATGCAGGCGAGTTTCCGGTATGACGACGCGGCGCGCAAGCCTTCCCCGCGAGGGGAATGCTTGGTCAGATAGGCTGAGTTCCGAAAAAATCAGGTTATCGGAAGTCAGAACTTCGAGGATCTTCTTTCACCTGATCGATGCGCTCGACGGTAAAAACCTGCGAACGGCCAATCAGGAGCATGACGCAACCGGCGAGAAAAGCGAGACTTCCCGCGCCAAGCAAAAATGCTGGTGCAACCAAGTTTCGGAGAAATTCCGGCTGAGAAAGCTGATCGAGAAGCCATAGGTACGCGCCGGCAGAAACTATCGGCGCCACCATAAAGAGGGCAATTCCAGCCTGCCCCAAATCGGTAAACTTCTGCACGCTCTATATATTTTGTAGCTCATCTAATCCCCTCACGCCGTCGCCAGCATCGCGCAACCGACGCACACGGGCAAGCGCGCAGAACGACTCAGGAACAGCTTGCTACGATTTTTGCTACTCAACTGCGTAGCACGAAGCGGGACAGAGCAATACAGACAGGCGAGGGGGCGCCGCTATGATATTGAAATTCAAGCACATGCCGGGATAATCCGGTACGAGGGAATACGACAATAAGCGAATTTCAAGACCGGTGCCTTAAACCGCTCGGCCATCCCTCCAGCGTTGATTTCGTTCGCTTTCTCTCTTTGACGCAATGGCTCGAATGAGCTTTTGCCGCTATTTGCTACCGAATGATCCCGAGCGCCCGCCTTTACCGCGCACGGGATCGCGGCGTCAACCTGGCCCGCGTTCCCGGTATGCGCGTCGGCGGTGATCTTCACCCCCGCTTGCACACCAGCCTGGTATCCGACCTGATCCCGTTGACCACAGTTGCACCTTCGATCGAGACGCCTTTCCCGCGTGCTTCCGCGCGCAGCTTCGTCAGTTCGGCCTCGCAGGCCGAGAGCGACTGGAAGTGCGTCGCGTGGAGAGGGGTGCACGTATTCATGTCGGGGTGACCGGCATAGGTGCTGCAGAGCAGGATGGCGAAGATCATGGCGTTTCTTCCCGTTGGCAGCCTTTTAGTAGGTCAGCGCGGCCTAGAGCAATTCCAGCAAAAGTGTGAAGCGGTTTTGTGTCCGGAATTGCTTAAAAACAAAGAGATAGAGCTGTTCCGTGATTCAGAGAAAAACGGAAACGCTCTAGACCGACCATGCCGTTTTGGCATCAAATCACCAGTGAAAGTGTGGCGCACAGGGCCAAAAGGATGGAAATCGCGACGATCACGCCATAGACGCGTGGCAGGTTCAGGACCATGGTGAAGCCCGTGATCCATGCTGCGGTCGCGGCGCCGAGAGAAAAAAGAAACCCGTTGCGATGGCCGAAGCTGATCGTTGCGGCCATCAGGCCGCCGATGATCAGCGCGCCGAAGACGACAATGACGGCAACACCATATTTTTCAATATTCTCTTCCATCCTTATCCCTTTCGGAGACTGGCCGTTGGCGCCGGCACGACCATGACATGAATATCGAGAATCTGTCGATAAGCTCAAGTCGCGGAGGTCGTTTTAACGGCAACCGTGTCTCCCGCACAGCACCTGTCGGCGCGTTCCGGCGAAATTTTCATGGGCAACGCGATCCCGTCGCAATGTTTCCCGTCTGTTCGCATGGATATGGCCGCTCGAGCAAGCGGGCGCCCGTTTCCATCGAAAAAGGCTTGTCTTTTCTTCTCGATCCGGTCACATTCCCGCCGGTTTGAAGCCACAGTTGATTAAGGCCACCTCAACGAATTCCTGTTTATTTTCAACACAGGAACTGGTGGCCTGGAGAGGTAGCACCGAGACATTGACGAATGCCTGCCTGGCATAAGCGGCCGGCAAAGGCGATCGAGGGGACGAATTGCGAATGAATGAAGTTGCACGCCGGCGGATTTACCGCGCGTCGTCCTTTCTCGCTCTTGCTGCCACTGCTGGATTTCTTGCCGCCTGTGCCTCCGATACGACGCAGATGGCTTCGCATCATTCCAAGGAATATTTTTCCGAAAAGGAATATGGCGTGAAAGCCAGCCCACGTGTCACCGGCAAGCAATCCCGCCTGCCGCGGGGCGGCGGACGGGAGCAGGTCGGCCAGCCGTACAAGGTCAAGGGACAGTGGTACTACCCCAAGGATTACAGTCACTATAGCGCCGTCGGTGCCGCCTCATGGTATGGCGATGCCTTTCAAGGCCGGCTCACGGCCAATGGCGAGATCTACGACCAGACCAATCTGACAGCCGCCCATCCGACATTACCGCTTCCAAGCTATGCCCGCGTGACGAATCTCCTGAACGGCAGTTCCGTGGTCGTTCGCGTCAACGACCGCGGCCCCTATGCCAACGGCCGTATCATCGATCTTTCCAAGGAAGCCGCGCAACTTCTCGACTACAGCCGCACCGGCGTGGCGAAAGTCCGCGTGGACTATATCGGACGCGCGCCCCTCGACGGCAAGGACGAGCCCTTTCTTCTTGCTTCCTATCGTCCAGGCGACGGGCGGCGCTCTCCCGGCCGGGATACGACGCCCGGCGTGATGGTCGCAATGAACGGCTCGACGCCGAGCGGGAGGACTTTCGCGGCCATTCCCCGGACTCGCCCGGACCCGGCGATTCTGGCGCTTAATCAGGTCGTAGCCAGCCCTTCGGCCGGTACCGCAACCCGCATGGCAGCGGCCGATCTATATGACGGTCGCGATCCGGTCCTGCCGGCGGTTGGGCCGATTGTGCCGGAACGGCCGGAACTCGGGGCACCGGAGACCGTGGCGAGCGAGCCGTTGCCGACACTCGGTTATTCCGAGATGCGGATCGAGCGCGCAAGCGACGCTTTCGACCTGATCGTCAAGCCGGGCGGGAAGATGACCCCTTCCGACATCGTCGCTTCCTGGAAGCGTGGACAATCCGGCGCAAAGGGCGCGGACGACCGCGCCGGTTGATCCGGCCCTTCCATTGCTGGTAGGTTCTTCCATGGCTTGGAAATCCGGCTTGGGGCAATGGTCGCGCTGACACGAGTTCTGGTATGCGTCGTGCTTACCTTGTTCGCGGGGGCACCATTCGTCGTGCGGGCTCATGCGGAACTGTTCGAGACGAAGGCCGGCGAAGCCTTCCTGATCGACGCTCAGACGGGCACGATCCTCTTTTCCAAGAATGCCGACAAGTTGATACCGCCGGCCTCGCTGGCGAAGTTGATGACGCTCGAAATGGTTTTCCATGCCATCAAGGCGGGGCGCCTGACGCTGGCGGACAAGTTCTACATCAGTGTCAACGCCTGGAAGAAGGGCGGCGCCGGCTCGGGCGGCTCGACCATGTTCGCCGCCGTCAAATCGTCCGTCCCGCTGGAAGATCTGATCAAGGGAATGGCGGTCGTTTCAGCTAACGACGCCTGCATCGCCGTGGCGGAAGGAATGGCGGGAACGGAAGATAATTTCGCGCAGCAGATGACGGAACGGGCGCGCAGGCTCGGGCTGGACAAATCGGTCTTTAGAAATGCGACGGGCCTGCCGGAGGACGGAGAAGTGTCCACCGTCCGTGAACTGGCGATGCTCGGTCTCCATATCTGGCAGGACTATCCGGAATTCTATCACTATTTCTCGCTGCCCGATTTCAAGTGGAACAAGATCAACCAGCGCAACCGTGATCCGCTCCTGACCATGGATATCGGAGCGGACGGCATGAAGACGGGTTTCACCGACGCTTCCGGCTACGCGATCGTAGCCTCGGCGCAACGGGAAGGACGGCGGCTCTTTCTGGCGATGAGCGGCCTTTCGAGCGCAGCGGAGCGGGCCGAGGAGGCGCGCAAGATGCTGGCATGGGGACTGAATGCGTTCCAGAAATCGAAACTCTTCGGCAGCGACGAGGTGGTCGGAGAGGCGGCGGTTTTCGGCGGCGCGCAATCGGAGGTACCGCTCAAGGCGAAAGGGCCGATCTCGATTTTTGTCCCGCTGACGAACAGGGATCAGCTGACCGCCAAGGTGGTTTACAAGGGGCCGCTGGTGGCGCCGGTGGAGGAAGGGACGAAGGTGGGAACGCTCCGCGTCTTCATAGGAGGAACGCTCAGCCAGGAGACATCGCTTTATGCGGCGCAATCGGTAGGGGTCGGCACGCTTTACCAGAGGGCGGCCAGCGCCATGGAGGAACTGGCGGTAGGCTGGCTGCGCTAGATGCTGTTTCGCATGGATTTCCGTGGCGCGTGAGCCTAACTAAGCTTGCGATAGCGAGGACGTTTTCGCTGGCACGACATATCTGACGTTCGAAAGGCAGGCATTGGCGCGCGGCTTTTTCATTACATTCGAGGGCGGGGAGGGCGCCGGCAAATCGACCCAGATCGACGCTCTGGCCGATCGGCTTCGTGGCAAGGGGTTCGATGTCGTCGTGACCCGCGAACCCGGCGGCTCGCAGGGCGCGGAGGCGCTTCGCCACGTCATTCTTTCGGGAGCGGCCGAGCCGTTCGGTCCGGCGATGGAGGCGATCCTGTTCGCGGCGGCCCGCTCGGATCACGTCGAACAGCTGGTCCGCCCCGCCGTCGCGAGAGGCGCGATCGTCCTGTGCGACCGATTTATCGATTCCTCGCGTGTCTACCAGGGCATTACCAGCCATCTTCAGCCTTCCTTCATGGTTTCGCTGGAGCGCGTGACCGTCAACGGGATGATGCCGGACCTGACCTTCGTCCTGGACATCGACCCCGCGGAAGGGCTGCGGCGAGCGACGCAAAGGCGCGGGACAGGCATCGCCGACCGGTTCGAGAAGGAAGCGCTCGCCATTCACCGGAAGCGGCGCAAGGCGTTCCTCGATATCGCCCGGAAAGAACCCGAACGCTGTGTGGTCGTCGATGCGTCCGACACACCTCAAAGGATTGGAAGCAGGATAGCCGAGATCGTCGAAACGCGCCTTGAAGCCTCGGGCATAAAGCCGCCCCTGGAGCGGGCAGGGGATGAGATCTGATGTTCGCCCGTCTCGCACCCGAACAATATGACAGCATTCCCGGCGTTCCGGAGCCGCGCGAAAACCCGCTTCTCGTTGGCCACAAGGAAGCCGCCGACCTGCTTGCCACGGCCTATCGGCAGGGACGGTTGCACCATGCGCTCCTGCTTTCGGGGCCGCATGGGATTGGCAAGGCGACCTTCGCCTTCCACCTGGCATATCATCTGCTACGCTATCCTGTTGGGAGCGAAGCCCCCGAAGCATTTGCTCGGCCGGAAACCGACGCCCCGCTCTTTCGCCAGATCGCCGGCGGTTCGCATCCGTCGGTCCTTCACCTCGCCCGGCCTTATAACGAGAAAACGAAGACGTTCCGCAGCGCGCTGACCGTCGACGAGATAAGGCGCGTCGGCCGTTTCCTGTCGATGACCGCACATGACGGCAGCTACCGTATCGTTATCGTCGATAGCGCCGACGACATGAATACTAATGCAGCCAATGCGTTGTTAAAAAATCTTGAGGAACCACCGCAGCGGACACTTTTTATCCTGATCGCGCACTCGCCGGGCGCCCTTTTGCCGACGATCCGGTCCCGTTGTCAGTTGGTCCGCATGCGGCCCCTGGAAAAGGAGGCCCTGCTCAAGGTTCTCTCAACGCTCGAAACGGACATGCCCGCCGAGCCGAAGATGCTCGACGCCCTGGCGGAAAAGGCCGCTGGAAGCGCGCGGGCGGCCATTCTCATGACCCAGTTCGGCGGCTACGAGATCATGGAGGCGCTAGAGAAAGCGGTCGGCGCGGTAAAGCCGGACATTACTGGAAGCTACCGCCTTGCCGACGCCGTTTCTGGAAGGGATCAGGCGATCCAGTTCACCCTGTTCAACAACGGCGTTCTGGAACTGGTCGAGGCGCGTGCGGCGGGAGCGGCCGAGAGAGGGGAAGTCTTCTTCGCAGGGCGCCTTGGCACATTGTGGCAGGATCTGAAGCAGCAGATGGCGGAGACGGACGCCTTCAACCTGGATCGCCGCCAGCATGTGGTGAGCGTTATCGGCCGCGTGCGCGAAATCGTCCATTCGGGGAGCATGGGATAGCGTTGTACGCGGCGATGCGCTATCTCAGCCACATTTCTCCCAGAAACCGGATTTCCGCCTGATGCCAGCAGAGAAGTTCTATATTACGACGGCCATTTCCTACCCGAACGGCAGGCCGCATATCGGCCACGCATACGAACTCATCGCTACCGATGCGCTCGCCCGTTTCCAGCGCCTCGACGGCAAGGACGTGTTCTTCCTGACCGGCACAGACGAACATGGCATCAAGATGCTCCAGACGGCACGCAAGGAAGGCATTTCGCCGCGCGAACTCGCCGACCGGAATTCGGCCGAATTCCGGCGTATGGCCACGCTTGTCAACAGTTCCAACGACGATTTCATCCGCACGACGGAGCCGCGCCATTACGCGTCCTCCCAGGCCATCTGGAAGGCGATGGCGGCGAATGGCGATATCTACAAGGGCGGCTATGCCGGTTGGTATTCGGTGCGCGACGAGGCCTATTACGGCGAGAATGAAACGGAGGTCCGCGCCGACGGCATGCGCTACGGACCGCAGGGAACGCCGGTCGAATGGGTCGAGGAGGAAAGCTATTTCTTCCGCCTCTCCGCCTATCAGGAGCGGCTGCTCGCCTTTTACGAGGCGCACCCGGATTTCATCGGCCCGCCGGAGCGTCGCAACGAGGTGGTGAGCTTCGTCAAATCCGGATTGAACGACC
>SCRB01000217.1 GCA_004299545.1 Rhizobiaceae bacterium | reverse complement strand
GCGCAGCGAACAGCTTTGGCACTGGCTCTATGTCCGGGGAGCCGCCGACTTCGCCGGCATGTTCAATATCTCGAAAGACTTGCGCGCCCTGCTGTCGGAGCGGTTTTCCATCGCCCGTCCAGAGATCGTCGAGGAGCAGGTTTCGAACGACGGCACGCGCAAATGGCTGTTTCGCTTTCCCGCACGCGGCGCCGGCCGGCCGGTCGAGATCGAGACCGTCTATATCCCCGAGGAGGGACGCGGCACGCTCTGCGTTTCGAGCCAGGTCGGCTGTTCGCTCACCTGCTCGTTCTGCCATACCGGGACGCAGACGCTCGTGCGCAACCTGACGGCCGAGGAAATCCTCGGCCAACTCCTCGCCGCACGCGACCGGCTGGGCGATTTCCCCGACCGCAACACGCCGGCCGGCGCGATTCTCCCCGCCGAAGGCCGCAAGGTCTCAAACATCGTCATGATGGGCATGGGCGAGCCACTTTATAATTTCGATCACGTCAAGCAGGCGCTGCTGATCGCGGCCGACGGCGACGGGCTGTCGCTCTCGAAGCGCCGCATCACCCTTTCGACCTCCGGCGTCGTGCCGGGCATCGCCCGCACCGGCACGGAGATCGGCGTCATGCTGGCGATTTCGCTCCATGCCGTGCGCGACGATCTGCGCGACATGCTAGTCCCGATCAACAAGAAATATCCGTTGAAGGAGCTTCTCGACGCCTGCCGTGCCTATCCCGGCCTGTCGAATGCGCGACGCATTACCTTCGAATATGTCATGCTGAAGGACGTCAACGACAGCCTTGCCGACGCCAAGGAACTGGTGCGGCTCCTGAAAGGCATCCCCGCCAAGATCAACCTCATTCCCTTCAATCCGTGGCCGGGCACGAACTATCAGTGCTCCGACTGGGCGACGATCGAGAAATTCGCCGATAGCATCAACGCTGCCGGCTACGCCTCGCCGATCCGTACGCCGCGCGGCCGCGACATCCTCGCCGCCTGCGGCCAGTTGAAGTCGGAATCGGAACGGCTGAAAAAGACTGAAAGGCTGGCGCTCGAGGCGATGATGATCGCCGGACATGGCGAGGCGTGACCGACATTCTGCACCTGATCGGCCGCCTCTTCGTCATCCTCGGCGGCTATATCGCGGCGGCGCTCGCCACGAGCGCGGCGCTGCATGTCCTTCTCCTTCCAACGCTTGGCTTCACCCCTGACGAGGTAGGCTTCATTCTGACAGGCGGCGCAATGGTGTCGATCCCCTTCCTCGCCATCCTCGTCGCCTGGACCGCCTTCCTGCCCTTCCTGCTGGTCGTCCTCGTCGCCGAATTCCTCGGCGGCAGGAACTGGCTCTATTATGCCCTGACGGGAGGTCTGACCGGAATCGTCATGGACGGTTTCGCCTGGCAAAGCGCGGAGCCCGCCGCGACGCTGGCGACGGAACCGCGCTTCATTGCGGTTCTTGTCGCAGCCGGCATTGTCGGCGGCAGCGCTTACTGGCTGGTGGCGGGCAGGACCGCCATATCATGATGCGAATCCGATCGGGTCATCCCTTGAGGCCTCAAGCTGCCGGGTTGGCGACGATCACATCGACCCAATAGTTCGATTCGTCGAAAGTGTTGGTCGGGAAGCCGCTGGCTCCATAGCGATAGACTCCGTTGCCGCCAGAGCCAGCACTGTCCGGCGCCAGCAATATCCCGCTCGAATGGGCCGTCGCGAAATAGGCCGAGTCGGCGGAATAATTGCCTGTATCGGTATGATATGAGGCGATGTAGAGCGTGCTCGCCGCGATCGATACCGGGCTGGCGAAGGTGGCACTTTGCCATCCGCTTGCCGTTTCGCCGCTGAAGGTGACTGTGCCGAGCAGGGTACCCGCTGCGTCCCAGATATGACCGGTATGGGTTCCGGTGTTCTGCGGTCCCTTGTAGAAGCGCATCCCAAGGATCTGCGTATCGGTAGAGCTTTGGAATTTGACACCCAGTTCCACCGCCTGAGGATCATTCACCGTCACGGTGGCAGGCACGTCCGAGAGGCTGAAAAGGGTTGTGGTCGTGGGCTGGCTCGTCGCTTCGAAAATCACATCCACCCAATAATTCGTGGCATTGAAGCTGCTGGTTGGGAAGCCGCCCGCTCCATAGGCATAGAGGCCGTTGCCGCCGACCGGACCGGTCGCCGGAGCCGTCAGTACTCCGCTTGTGTGGCTGGTGGCAAAATAGCCGCTGTCGGCGGAATAGAACCCTGTGGGCGTATGATAGGAGGCGACATAGGTCGCGCCCGCGCCGATCGCGACCGCTTGGCTGAAAGTTGCCAACTGCCAGCCGCTGGCCGTCTCGTTGGTGAAGGAGGTGCTCGCCAGCAATGTCCCCGACGCATTCCACAGATTGGCGACATGGGCGCCGGTGTTCTGCGGCCCCTTGTAGAAGAGAACGCCGTTCACCATCCCGTCGACCGAGGATTGGA
>SCRB01000216.1 GCA_004299545.1 Rhizobiaceae bacterium | reverse complement strand
CCCATGGGCGCAGAAGGGGTGGCGAGGTGGCTTGAAATCGTATTGCTTTGCGGCTATCACGCGCCGCACCAGCGTGCTTGTCTGGATCGCCGCTTTAGCTCAGTTGGTAGAGCACGTCATTCGTAATGATGGGGTCGGGTGTTCGAGTCACCCAAGCGGCACCAATGTTTTCAATTATTTACGAGAGTTTCTGCGCTGTAGGATGCCTTGTGTGCCTCTATCAGGACGGATTCCGGGACACAATTGAGGGATGTTGGTATGGCCCTCTGAGGAATTGCAGGTGCCAAGCGAACAAGCGGGCGCAGCCATCTCACAATTCCCTTCTGATCCATCCGAGGGCACCGGAATATGCGAGTGAGAGAATGATCGCCGCGGCGGTGACGACAAGGAAGACGATCGCGCTAAGAAATCGACTCGGAATCCACACTCGTTTTTTCCGAACGGTCAAATCCTCAAATTCATCTGGGTGCTGCTGCTGATACAGCTCGTAATCTTCTTCGTCATGGTTGATGCTATAGCGTCTAAGAATCGAATCGTACTCTTTTGAAATCTTTTCTAATTCGTCTGGCTTTACGGCGATTTTTGCCCGCAAATGTCGTCGCAGTTCGTTGATCTCAGTAGCGCATCGATGAAATTGGTCGGCCTTCACCGGGTCGTTGGCCTGTCCTTGCAGAAGGGAATAGGCGAGTATTATCAGCGACATCGCGATCGTTGCCAGCGCCAGTAGCTTTGTAAGCAATTCCGGGGTCGCAAAGAACGTCGGCAACAGAGTTAGGACAATCACACTCGCCGATGCGTATGCCACGACGTTGGTCCGGCGGCGATCTCTTCGTTCCAGTCGCTTGGATGCGTTGAAGCGGGCGCCCTTGGCACGCTTCATTTCCTTGAGTAGCTGATCGCGTGCGTCGTTCGTATCCGGCAGTTGCCCATCTTCCGGCTCGCCTGCGGTAACCGCGGCATGTTCTTTCTGCATCGCCAAACCCCATCTCGACCCTGGCGCAGGATGAGGACCACCCCGTATCATGTCAACGAGGGGACTCGCGGTCCGATTGGCGATGCCACGGCGGCATCGCCAATACTGGCTCAGGGCGGCGGTCCCACCCTCTGACGACGCAAATAGGCATCGGGAAATTTCCTGATCCGTCAACCTGCGGTCAACCTAAAGCCATCCTCAATGCCAGCTCGTGCGGGAATCTTGCGACGTTGACGGTGACGGTGTCGGAGTTACCCCGAAGATGCGATCGACGACGTCGTGACCCTCGAGCCCATGGACGTAATTCTGCATGAGGAGTTGCTTTGATTTCCATCGGCCGATCTTGGCCGTAGTCGCCACGTCGACGCCGTTCTTCACGATCATTTCAGTAGCGAAGCTGTGGCGCCCTGGTTGGTGCGTGCCGAGATATGGTAGCCGAGCGCGCGCGCATGTCGCCCGGATCGGCTTGTAGGCAGACCATCGATGCATGTAGCCGAAGACCCTGTCGGTGTCGGCGGCGGCTGCGCGGAGTTGGGCAAGCT
This sequence comes from Rhizobiaceae bacterium, assembly GCA_004299545.1. Lineage (GTDB taxonomy): Bacteria > Pseudomonadota > Alphaproteobacteria > Rhizobiales > Rhizobiaceae > Mesorhizobium_L. Next base: position 622 of record SCRB01000216.1, on the reverse strand, counting down.
CGGTGGCGAGTTCCAAAGTCAAAATGGCATCGCCGTCTTCGCCATTTTTCATGTCGCGCAGGATTGCTTTTCGGTTGTCGATATCGACGTCAGTCCACCGCAACTCGATTGCATCGCCGATGCGCGCCGCGGTCTGAAAAAGGAAAAGCATGAGTGTCGCAAGGCGCCGATCGGTGCAGTACGCCCGAAATTGGTCGATGTATGCTCTGTCGACGGCGCGCCTCGGCGGTGAGCCTGGTTGCCGCACGTCGCGATCGCGCTTCGTGAAACCCTTGATTTTGACGGGCGGGCAAAGGCCGGCATCAGCGCCGAAATTGATAATCGCTTTCGTCGGCGCCACGATCTGACGGTTCCAGGTCGTATAGGCTGCACGTGGGCAAATCGTCCTGGCGGCTTCGCGCACGCTCACGCCGGTGATATCGGCCACCCTAGTCGAACCGAAATGGCGTCGCAGCGATTCGACAAATCGGGAAGACTTTCCGGCCGATAGATAGACGTGGACCGCGTCATCGAAGGTGAAGTTGAGCCTCGGGCCCGCCATCAGGTCCTCGTGGTAGTGCTTCTCCTTCAAGAACCGGATTTCCTGAGCTCGCACCTCATCTGTGGTTCCAGTGCTCTCATG